>JBCCIS010000010.1 GCA_039028155.1 Pseudomonadota bacterium | reverse complement strand
CCGGTGTAGCCATCGCCGCTGCCGCTGCCGTAGCCCGGCTGGTCCTGGTAGGCGCCGGAGTCGTTGTCCGTGACGCCGGTGTAACCGTCGTCGCTGCCGCCGGAGCCGTAGCCCGGCTGATCCTGATAGGCGCCGGAATCGTTGTCGGTGATGCCGGTATAGCCGTCGCCGCTGCCGCCGGAGCCGTAGCCCGGCTGGTCCTGATAGGCGCCGGAATCGTTATCCGTGACGCCGGTGTAACCGTCATCGCTGCCGCCGGAGCCGTAACCCGGCTGATCCTGGTAGGCGCCGGAATCGTTGTCGGTGATGCCGGTATAGCCGTCGCCGCTGCCGCCGGAGCCGTAGCCCGGCTGATCCTGATAGGCGCCGGAATCGTTGTCCGTGATGCCGGTGTAGTCTTGCGCCTGCGCCGGCGACGACGTCATCACCTTGCCGAGCGAACCGCCCAGAGCCAATGCCAGACCAGCGCCGACCCGCGACAACAGACCACGACGATCACTGAGCAAAACGCCACGCAAGCCCTCACGCTTCGGCGTGGCAGACGTTGAGTCAACCACGTCCCGCTTCCGGTCGCCCGATGTTCTGCGCATGATCAACCCCCTGGGATGGCCGCGTGCGGTCCCTCAGCACCGTCGATAAGGTAGCCCGGTGGCAGACAGGTCGCAAATTGCCTGTGCAAATCTGATGTGTCGTCGATACCCACTACCGCGTCCATGACCGCGGGAACGGTTGCTGGGCATTGCCTGTCCGCAATTCGGCGAAGTAGGCGAGAATGTTGTTCATCTCGTAGTCGCCGAACAGGAAGCGGGGCATGCTGGGATGGCGATCAAAGTAAAATGCGCGCACTAGAATCTGACGATTGGTCACGATTTCGGCCAGATCCTGCTGCGACGGTGTCGAGCCACCAGTTAACAGTCCGGTCTCGTCGGAACCGTGACATCGGGCACAATTTTCTTCGACGAGTTTGTGACCGGCCGTGGCATCACCGCCAGCAATCGAGTTCCATCCGTCGGCAAACGCGCGATCATCGATAGCCAACAAGCCCAGCATCGCCAGGCAAACCGCCATGACAGCGGCGATGCGAGAAGAAGGGCTGAAGATGAACCGCCGGCATCGATGAAAAGCACTGTGGTCGAATGCGTGGGCCATGACGTCAGCGTTCAATTGATGGGGCTAATCTCAGACCACCAGATGACGCCATTAGCGGCCTAAACACAAGGACCTGATCACAGCTGAAGTGACGACTGTCATATTCACGGAAAAGTCGTTGTGTTGCCCTAATCACGTCACCGTGCGCTCCTATATCTATGAACACGGTGAGACATCATCCGGGGATTGGGAATGCCATTGTTGACAGACAGTCAGCGTCTCATGCTGTGCGGCGAACCGACCATCGACCAGCTTCTGGCCGATCCGATCATTCAACAGGTGATGCGGCGCGATGGGATCGACGAGACGGTCGTGATGACCTTCGTCAACGACGCCCGCGCACGCCTTGGCTGCGACACCGAGCCAACGAAGTCGCCTCGGGCCGCCTAGTCCAGCCCCTCGCCTGGCCCGCCCACCAAACCGCAGCGTCTACGATCGCGACGTTTCGGCAGCGACGGCGGCCGCCGCCACGTCCGCATCGGCTGCTTGGCCGTGCGTATCGACCATGACGCGCTTGGGCGCGAACTTGATGTCGTTTGCGGCGAAGGCTTCCTGAACCCGGCGGAACACTTCACGGCGCAACACGAACTGCTCGCCCGGCTTGGCCATGAACTTGATCCGAATCACGAACGCACCGTCATCGTCCATGCGGTGAACCCCCTGCGACTTCACCGGCTGTAACAGGTGCGCGCCGAGTTCCGGATCGTCCATGATCTGCTGGCCGACCTTCTTGACGACCTTGCGCAGCTTCTCGAGATCGGTGTCGGAGGGCACCCGCATCTCCAGCTTCATCATCACCCAGTCGCGGCTGAAGTTCATGACAGAGTGGATTTCGCCGAACGGTATGGTGTTGATGGCGCCGCGATGATGGCGCAGCCGGAACGAACGGATCGATATCTTCTCGACCATACCCTTGGCGACACCGACATCGATGTACTCGCCGACGCGGAACGCATCGTCGGCCAGGAAAAACGCGCCAGAAAGAATATCGCGCACCAGTGTCTGCGCGCCGAAGCCGATGGCCAGACCAACGACGCCGGCGCCGGCGATCAACGGGCCGATGCTGACGCCGAGCGACGACAGAATGACGAGCGTGACGATGACGCCCAGGGTTACCAGGGCGAATTTGCGCAACAGCGGCAGGAGCGTCTGGATCCGAGACTGACCGGCGCCGCCGATCTCGCCTTCGACCATCTGCTGCACGTCGATGCCGTCGTCCGGCGCGTAGTGCTTTATCGTCGCCTTCACCATGCCCCAGATGGCCGAGGCCAGGATCAACGTGACAACAATGTCGAAAAAGGCGCCGGCGATACGTTGGCCGAGGCCGGCGACCAGGAACGATTCAAGGTCAAGACCCCACAGGTCGGCCAAAAAGATGATCGCCATGATGGCGAGCACAATCCGCATGTTGCGGATCAACACCGGTTCGATTGCCCGCCCGGCCGTGTCCGCGGCGGGCTGTTGCACGCGTGGCTCGATTGTCTCAACGGTCATACCGTCCGGCGCCTCGGCGTCAGACATGCCAGGCGCCTCAGCAATGTCGACGTCGTCCGGCATCCCCGGCTCAGGTTTCTTGGCGCCCTCGCAAAGGCGCCTGATACCGGCGCGTAGCAGCCAGTCGATCATCGGCACGATCGGCAGCAGAGCCAGACTAATGACGGCGGGCACGCCCTGTGGCTGGCCGGTCAACAACCGCTCGACCATGGTGAAAAGCCACAGCCCGAGGATGTAGCACGTCGCCAAAACGTGCCAGTTGGACGCCAGGAACGCTCGCGCCTGGCTCGGTTCGGCCTCCTCCACACCATCATCGGACAGCATGAATCCGCGCACGGTGCGTCGGTCGATCCACACCAAGACAACGACCCAGCCCAGCACAGCAAGTGTCAAGACGGCCGCTGTCGCGTGCGCCAAGCCCGGATCACTGTTGATGCCATAGCTGACCAGAAGTGTGCCGAAGTACCAGACGGCAACGATGACGCCCGCGATCCAAATCAGACGGCGGTAAGCCCACGTCGCGATGGTGTCGCTCAGCGCTATGGCACGGATTGCCGGCTGGTCCGGGCAGAAGAAATCGCGCGCGACGGCCTTGATGGCCCGCACGACGATGACGGCCCAGAACACAGCCGCCATCGCCTCGCGGGTCGGCTCGTGGTTCTGATAGAAAATGAAGAAGACAATGACGGCGACGATGCCAAAAACCGCAATCGCCACAAGATCGATGACGGCGCGAAGCAGGAAGACGCATAAACGCTGCACAACCGTCTCGACCTCGCCGGCATGCGCGAACTGGCTCAGCCGGGTGAACAGCCGGCGAAACAGCCACTCACCGATCGCACCGGCGACCAGGATGATGGCGAGGAAGACGAGGACCTTCCAAACATGCGACGCCCCTTTGCCGGCGGTCATGTGGTCGATCGTGAAACCGAAGATTGTCGGAACGCGCGGCAGGGCCTCGACCATGGCGACAGAACCGTCACGAAGGCGGCCCAGGCCCCTCTCGAAACTGTCGACCGCGTTGGCATCGATCGATGCGGCCGCCTCGTCATCCGCTACCTTGTCGAGTTGCTGGATCAGAAGTTCACGTACCTGATCGTCAGACAGCCGCGACATGAGATCGCGCACGTCATCGCGCGTCAGGTGTTCAGGCAGATTGCTGATCTCTTCGTCACTGACGCCGTCATCTGACGTTTGCGCCAACAACAAAGAAGGCGTGCCGACACCCAAAACCGCAACCAGAAGAAGCAGCGCGCCCACGCGCCGCCAGAATTCATTGAAACTAGACATGACCCCTTCGCCCCGATGCGCTTAATGCCGCATGTCCCCCTTACGGCGCCCAGAGATCACTCTAGCGCGCAACTGTCCATCTGCCCATCCGATGGCGACATTGAACCGCGTGGGCGAAGTTCAAGACATTCGAAGGAACATCGGTCATAAGATCCAATGGAACGATTTCACTCGGCCGGGGGCTACGATGCGGCAGTTCTTCATCGGCATAGCGGTTGGCGCGGCGATCGCCACCATCGTCTACTCGACGGCTACGGATCGAATCGTCGCGGCGATCCATAACTTTTGTATCTGAGGGTGTGGTCAGACTATTCGGCGGCGTCTGCTGCCTGCTTCCGCGTTTCCTGTACCGCCACGCCCGTCGGTTCCAATGTGTTCGGTCCATCGGGGTTCTTGGCGAGATATTGCTGCTCATGATCAGCGGCATGGTAGAACGGCGCCATCGCACGGATCTCAGTGGTGATGGCCGCGCCATGACCGGCTTCAATCAGATCCCGTTGATAACTGTCACGTGACGACTCGGCGATCGCTTGCTCACCGGCATTGTTGGTGAAAATGACGGAGTGATACTGGCGTCCGGTCTCGATGCCCTGGCGATCGCCCTGGGTGGGATCATGGGCCTGCCAGAAGACCGCCAACAGTTCCTGAAACGAGATTTGTGCGGGATCATAGATGACCTGCACCGCCTCGACGTGGCCCGTCTTGCCGTCAACAACTTCGTCATAGGTCGGGTTTGCGGTCGACCCGCCTGCATAGCCTGCTGCCGTCGTGTAGATACCCGGCAGATCCCAGAACGCGCGCTCGCCGCCCCAGTAACACCCTAGCGCCAGCACCGTCCGGTGAAGATGCTCGGGAAACGGTGGCATCATGGCATTGCCGGTCACGTGGTGGCGGTCTGAAATCGGCTCCGGCGTGTCACGGCCAATCGGGGCATCGTCTGGGCGCACCACAGCGTTCGTCTCCTCCGTCCGACATGGCGGTGACGAACTCTATGCGGCGCATGTCTACGTGGTCAAACGCGCTGTGTCCGGCCTGGAGAATCGTGATGCGTTGGCGCCCGCCGTTCAGGCAGCCAGCTTCAACTCCGCGGCGATCCGCGGGTAGAACTGATGTGGTTTTGTCGGCGCATTGACCGCCGCCTGTTTGACGGCGGCGACCGCATGGACCCAGCGCAACGGCTCACGGCAGGCATGATATTGTTCGTAAGCCGCCTGCTGCAGTTTGTAGCCGTGCATCTCGCTGGCATCCTCACGGCACACCAGGCGCGATGTCAGACGGAACAGCGCGTCGGCATCGTGTCCTGCTTTGATGTAACTCTCCGCCAACCGCACGACGTGGCGGACCTCATCAGGTGCCACCAGTTCGTTGATCCCGACCTCCAGCTTGGTCACGTCGAAGCCGTCTATGGACAGGATGCCTTCCTCGATCTCACCCAACAGAGCCTCTTCAGACTTTGTACTGAGTTCGCCGGCATCGCTCTGCCAGGACCAGGACAGCGTGTGATCGAGGTAGCGGACCTCATAAGTCCATGGCCAGCCGAGCAGCGCGAGCACCTTGTGGCGGAAACTGATTTCCGGGAAGCCCAGCAGATAACGCCGGATCGACGTTCCCGTGTGGATGTGGACATCAAACGGGTTGTTGGTGTGGGAGCGCAAGAAGACGCGCGCACCGCCAATCGACATCGCTTCCAGCGTGCCCTCCAGCGACAAACCGCGACCCATGGCGCGCGCGATCGTCTCCGGCAGCGACTGGATTTCATCGACAACACCGATCTCGTCGGCAAGCGCAGCGATAGCGTCGGTCTCGCCGGGTCCTGTCTTCAAATCGAGACGATCCTCGGTCAGTTCATAGCTGTCGATCATCGCTTCGAGTTCGGGGAAGCGGTGATAGAGCGCGATGCCTTCATCGATCGAATCTTGCGTGAACTCGCCGAACGCCGAGAACGAGTGGTGGCGCGCCAGATAGCGCACAGCCGGGCGCAGCAGGATCGGACCATACTGCCAGCCGATCGCGTCGAGCGCGCGGCAGGCGTAGCTCGAATAAAGGAAGTAATGGTCGTCCAGCGTGTTCCGCTTCAGCGATTGCGTCAGCATACTCTCGATGATCTGGCCCGGCGCCGCCTTTTCGCAGGCCAGTGTCACCGCCCGCTCAGCCAGACGTGGTTCGTGATCGAACAACGCCTTCTCAAGACGCGCCAGAACACGATCGGCATCGACATCCCAGTTGAGGTCGTCAAAGGCGACCATGGCGGTCGGCCCCATGGATGGCAGGTGAACATGTTTGTTCGCCAATGCAACGCACTGCAGGACCGGCAGCAGGCGGTCGTCGCCTTCGAGCCGCTCGTGCATGCCGCACACTGCGTGAATGCCGGCGATCGGATGGACCGGGCCGCCGTGGTGATCGGCCGGCAGTTCGCTGGAGCGCGAGACCGCAAGCGCGGCCGCCGTGACGAAGGCCCGTGGGTCTTCGCCCGCCGTCAGGCGCGCGACAGTCCGTTCGACGATCTCGCTACGCGGCGTGTCCTCGATGAACCGGACCCGCTCTTCAACATCATCATCAAACGAAACCAAACGGACCATTTCTGTCTCCTCGCCAGGCTAGCGGGTGGCAATCGGGCATCCCTATGACCATGCAGTCTAGTCAAACCGGAGGCTGATGTTGATTGCTATTTTGACAAGCAATTGATATCGAATTCGATATGGTTCGGAATCGCCCATGGATCCCGTCGACAAGCGCCTTGCTGGCTTTTGAGTGCGCCGCGCGACACTGCAACTTCAGCCGCGCGGCTGAGGAACTCAACACCTCCCAATCGGCGATAAGCCGGCATATTGCCGGCCTCGAAGCGCGATTGAACGCGCGTCTGTTCGATCGCCACAAAAAGCGCCTGCGGTTGACGGCCGAGGGCGAACAGTTCCATCGCGCGGTGGTTGCGAGCCTGGAGAGCCTTCAGTCGGCCGCGGCCGCCATCGCGCATGCGGCGGGCGGCGGTCAGCTTACCCTGGCCTGTACCCACGAAGTCTCCCACCTCTTTGTGCTGCCCCGTTTTGAGGCCTTGCAGGCCGCCGTGGGCGAGGCAACGACCGTGCGTGTCATGACCTTCGACTACGACACCTTAGAGGCCATGCGCGATCCCCAGGTCGACCTGATCTTCGGCTACCAAGCGACCGGTGTCGAGCCAGGCGACTACATCATCGCGTCGCGCGAGGTCGTGACGCCTGTCTGCTCTCCCGGTTTTGCCGAAGCCCACGGGGACACGCTCGACGCCGGTCCAGCCGCGTGGGGCGATCTGCCACTGCTTGACCTCACAAAAATCAATCGCGGTTGGTCAACCTGGGATGAGTGGTTCGAACGATATGACGCCCCGCGAACGCCGCCGCGCTATACCGGATTTGAGAACTACGTCTATTTGTTGGAGGCAGCCGCCGCTGGACGGGGCTTGGCATTGGGTTGGCTTGGCATGGTCGACCGTTACATCGACGCCGGCACTCTTGTGCCGGTGGTCGATGAACCCGTTGCCTTCAATCGTCCATTCTACGCGCTTCTGACCCGCCGCGGACGTGACCGCCCGGTGGCGCGTCAGTGCCTGGCGTTTTTCGATGAGACGGCAGCCGTCTAGTCGCGCGACACGCTCCCCTTCAGCGCATCGACGAACGTTCTGGCGACAAGGGACAGGGCGGCAGACCGGCGCGTAACAATCTCGATGGTCGTGTTCATGCGAAAACGCGATGGCATGACACTGCGCATCAAACCGTCGTCGACCCACTGTGATGCGAACGATACTGGCAGGTAGCCAACATAGAGCCCGGTCAGGATCATCGAGGCAACGCCCTCGACCTGATGCGCCGTCGCCGTCGAACGAAACGACGCCGTCAAGGGCGAGATCTTCTCTTCGGCGAGATAACCGCGTCGCACGTAATCGATGGCGTCATGGTCCCTGGACCGCAGAGTTTTGGCCGCCTTATCGAAGAGAGGATGATCTCGCCCACAGTACAGTTCCAGTGGATCGTCATAGAGCGCGTCGTGGGCCAGACCGGGTCGATGATGATGAAAGACACCCACGCCCAGCGCGACACGGCCGTCCAGGACAGCCAGCTCGATCTCATCAGGCGCCAGCACGTGAATGTTGATGTGCAGATCAGGCCCGCGCGACTTGATGTCGCGCAACGCCGTGGTCAGCGGTGAACGGCTGTCGCTCACCCAGTTATCGATGACGGCCACGGAGAGTTCGCCGACCAGTTGGCCGCTTATGGCACCGACCTCGGTGCGAAACGCCTCGAGCGCGCCGAACATCTTCTGACAGGCGCCGTGCACCATGCGCCCCTCCTCGGTCAGCCGAAAGCCGACCCTGCCGCGTTGGCACAAGCGCATGCCAAGACGCGCCTCCAGATCAGCCATGTGTCGGCTGATTGTTGACTGGCCGACATTCAGAGCAACCTGAGCGGCCGAAAACCCGCCGGCCTCGACCACCGTCATGAAGACCGACAACAAATGCAGATCGGTCCTGGCGAGCCTGGCAAGCACGAGGCCGGACGTCGCGTCGTCACGTGTAGATTTACTCATGTAAGCTTACTTTCATTGATATTTTCTCTACCTTTATGCCGCGCTATGCAAGCGGTTATGAGGCGCACAACGAGGGGAGAAGACGGTGACTGAAGAGACCGTGTCGAACGGCGGCTGGGGCATCGACAACGACTACGGCCCCTTACGGGACGTGCTGTTGGGCAAACCGGAGTTCTATCGCTGGGTCGAAGCGGGGCCGTTGATCGGCCGGACACTTGCCAACGCACACAAGACAGGCGTCTCGTTCGATCGTCAGCGCGCCATGGGACAACACGCGGAGATGGTGCGCATCTACGAGGACGCGGGCGTCCGCTGCCACTATCTGGAGGCTGACGAGACGCTGCACCGCAACTTCTTTGCCCGCGACTCCAGCGCCATGACACCGTGGGGCGCGATCATCTGCCACATGCAGCTCAAATGCCGTCGCGCCGACTATGTCAGCGTCATCAGGTTCTATCTGGAGAACGACATTCCGATATGGAACTTCGTGACCGCCGGGCATTTCGAGGGCGGCGACTTCGTCATCCTGGAACCGGGCACCGCTCTCATCGGCTATTGCGGCGAGCGTTCTGAACAGGCGGGCTCCGAACAGGTTGCCGGCTGGGTTCGCGACAAGGGCTGGGATGTCGAGGTCGCGCCGATCTCGCGTGAGTTCGTGCACATGGATGGTTTGGTCGTACCGCTCGGGCCGAAACTTCTGGTCGCTTGTCTCGACGCCTTGGAGGGATGGGTCGTCGATTGGCTGAAGGCGCGCGACTTTGATTTTGTCGACGTCGACTATGCGGAGGCGAAGAACCTCGGTGTCAACCTGGTGGCGCTCGGCAACGGCAAGGTGTTGTCGATGAAAGGCGCGAGCAAACTCAACAACCGCATGCGCGAACTGGGCTTTGAAGTGTTCGAGCCCGACATGTCGATGTTCACGCTGGGCGGTGGTGGCGTGCACTGCCTGTCGCAGGCGCTGCGCCGCGATCCCGTCTAGAGCAGCAGGCAGCACCATGACACCTGTTCGCATCCGTGGCGATCGCCTTTGGGACAGCTTGATGCAGATGGCGGCAATTGGCGCCCTGCCCGGCGGCGGATGCTGCAGATTGGCGCTAACCGATGCCGACGGAGCCGGACGCGATCTGTTCGTTGCCTGGTGCGAGGACGCCGGTTGCACGGTCACCATCGACAACATGGGCAACATTTTCGCCCGCCGTCCCGGACGCCGTGACGATCTGCCGCCGATCGCAACCGGCAGCCACCTCGATACCCAGCCTCACGGCGGCAAGTTTGACGGTGTCTATGGCGTGCTCGCGGGGCTTGAGGTTGTGCGCACGCTCAACGACAACAGTATCGAGACAGACCTGCCGATTGAGATCGTTGTGTGGACCAACGAAGAGGGCTCGCGTTTTGCCCCCGCGATGGTCTCGTCAGGCGTTTTTGCCGGCATCTTCGATATCGAACATGCGTGGTCGCGAGAAGATGGCGAGGGCAAGAGACTGGGCGACGAGCTCCAGCGTATCGGGTATGCCGGCGACGAGCCCTGCGGCCAGCACCCGCTCGGCGCGCTCTTTGAGGTTCATATCGAACAGGGTCCGATCCTGGAGCGCGAAGACCAGACAATCGGTATCGTCGTCGGTGGCCAGGGCCAGCGGTGGTTCGATGTTCGCGTTGTCGGGCAAGACGCCCACTCCGGTTCGACGCCGATGGAGGGCCGACGTGATGCGCTCGCCGCGACGGCGCCGATGATCGCCGCCGTCGAAGAACTGGCGCATGCCAATCAGCCCGACGCCGTCGCGACAGTCGGATCGTTGGCGGTCGCACCCAACTCGCGCAACACCATACCCGGCCAGATCGACTTCACCATCGACGTGCGCCATCCCGATGATGACGTCCTGAAGGCGATGGGTGAAGCATTGCGGCACGACCTCACCACCATCGCCGGCGAACGTGGCGTTGGCGTCAAGATCGATGAGATCTGGCACAATCCACCGGTGGTGTTCGATGCTTCATGTATCGACGCGGTGCGAGGCGCGACAGTGAACTTGGGTTTCGGTCACCGCGACATGGTGTCGGGCGCCGGCCACGATGCTTGCATGGTCGCGCGCAAGGTGCCGACATCGATGATCTTTGTGCCGTGCGCGGGCGGCCTCAGCCACAACGAAGCGGAAAGCGCGACACCGGAGGACCTCGCCGCCGGTTGCGACGTGCTTCTCCAGGCAATGATGACGATGGCCACTGGACCAGGCCACAACGCCGCCTGAGGAGGCGAAACTGTCCGACGTCGACCCGTTTGCGTGGCGCATCTATGAGAACAAGCTCTACATGAACTATGACCCGCAGGTCCGCCGTTAGTGGGCTAACGAAGTTAACGAGAACATCGCTAAGGCCGACACCTTGTGGCCGGCGCCCTTAAGCACAAGCGAGTGAGAGGCACGTCGGATCAAACAACTCTGCTCTAGGCGCACCGCCCGGCTTCGCATGTTCCCGTTCGCGCCGGACGAGGCACAAGCGTGATTTCATCGATGTGGCCTCGCACGCCGCGACGCTGATCCTCAACGATACGGCTGACGGAGAACCTATTCGGTCGGCCCCAGGCGAACGCCTCGGTCTGCGCTGTCTCCGTATGATCGCGTCTCGTCTTTCTCGACAGTAAATCGATCGCCTCTGAAATCGCCCACAGTCCAAGCTGGTTCATTGGATGTCTCGCCTTTATGCGAATGTGTCTGGTGCCAATGTGAGAAACGTCCGAAATGTCCGCAAACGGCTTTGTTCGACAGGGCATGTAAGAAAAAGTTATGCTAGGTCATGTCTCGCAACCTCCCTTCCCTGAACGCCCTTCGGGCCTTTGAAGCAGCGGCGCGGCATCAAAGCCTGACCCGTGCGGCCACCGAGCTTTTTGTCACCCATGCGGCTATCAGCCGGCATGTTCGTCTGCTGGAAGAGTGGCTGGAGGTGGAGCTTTTTGTGCGTCACCCACAAGGCGTGACACTGACCGACGCGGGCGAGCGCTACTTGCGACGCCTTACGCCGATCTTCGACGCTCTGGTCGCCGCGACGCGCGAGTTGCGCGCGGACGACATCGTGTCGACGCTCACCATCAGTGTCGAAGTTCCCTTCGCGACCCGATGGTTGATTCCACGTCTCGGGCAACTGCGTGCGGTTTGCCCCCATGTGGAACTGAACATCAATCCTTCCGACAAGCTAATCAGCTTTCGAGACAACGAAGCGCAATTCGGCATTCGATTTGGCACCGGCGAGTGGCCTGATGTCACAGCTGTTCGACTGACAAACGTGGAGATCTTCCCTGTGTGCAGCCCGGCATTGATCGAGGGCCGCGAGCTGGGCGGCGACTTGTCGGCGCTGCAAGACTTTACCTTGATCCATGAGGCCAAGAAGCGTTACTGGCAGCGGTGGCTCGAACTCGTCGGCGTTGACGCGGTCGACACGCAGAAGGGCCCCATCCTCTCCAACATTCATTTTGCACTTCAGGCCGCGGAAGCAGGTGAAGGTTTTGCGCTTGGCGATAACGTGCTGACCCACGACGCCCTTGCCCGTGGCACGCTGGTGCGACCATTCGCCAAGACTGTCGCGATTCGACGAGGCTACTTCCTCGTTCATCCCAGTCATGGCCAGCCCGTCGAGGGAGCGCAATCCTTCATCGAGTGGCTGAGGGCCGAACTGCAGGCACAAGAGAGTGCGTGGCAAGGCAGCAAAGGCACTGAAACCACCGTGCCGTTGGGAGACGCGGACCCCAAAGCGCCTTTACTCAGCACTGAACATCCTTAAGTTGGATACTCGGCTCAACGTGCTGGGGGGCAACATGGCCGATCGCTTCGAACATCTCGAAACCTATCTGAGCGCCTGGGACGAGCCAGAAAGGTTGTTCGCAGCGCTGGCGGAGAACTTTGAGCTCCACGATCCCGACGAAGCCGAGGTCATCACCAAGACCACCATGGGCGAGTGGATGCACCGCTGGGTCGAGCGGGTTAAGGCGGCCGGGGGGACGGGCGCAGTTGAAAACAGCGACGAAGCCAGGGTTGACCGGTGTGGCGAACTGATTCTCTGGACGTGGTGGCGGTTCGCCGGCACGGACGTCGAGGGCTGTGCGTTGATCAAGGTTGGTGACGACGGCGTGCGATCACAAAAGGTCGCGATCCACAAAGCGCCGCCCGCCTGACAACGTCATGACGACCACCGACCTCGAGCGACACCGCTGGTGGATCCTGCTCGCCGTCGGCGGCGTGTTGGGGCTAACGGTGCTCGACGAGACGGTGGTCGGCGTCGCGCTGCCGTCGATCCGCGACGACCTCGCCATGAGCCAGGTCGCCTCTCACTGGGTGGTCAACGCCTATCTGCTGGTGTTCGCTAGCCTGATTGTCGGCGCCGGCCGTCTGTCCGACATCGTCGGCATCCGCACGCTCTTTCTTATCGGCGCCGCCATCTTTGGCCTGGGCTCGTTCGCCTGCGGCTTCGCGACATCGGGCACGTGGATCCTCGCCGCGCGCGCCGTGCAAGGCATTGGCGCGGCGATTATCTTTCCGCTCGCGCTCGCGATTATCAGCGCGGTGTTTCCCGCCGAAGAGCGCGGCAAGGCGCTCGGTTTCGTCTCCTTGGTCGCAACCTTCTTCATCGCGGCCGGACCCTTCGTCGGCGGCTTGTTGACGGAGGTGCTGTCGTGGCGCTGGATCTTCTGGATCAACCTGCCGTTCGTCGCCGCCATCGGTTCGATCATCGCCGTGGTATGGCGGGAAGCGAAGCGCGAGGCCAAGCCTCCGCGCTTTGACACCATCGGACTTGTCGTGCTCATCGCCGGCATGGCGACACTTGTCGGAGGCGTCATGCAGGGGCCGGACTGGGGTTGGAGCGACATTAGGGTCCTCATCATGCTCGCGGCCGGCATCCTCATCCTGATCGCCTTTGTCGCTGTCGAGCGCCGCGTCGCCGATCCCCTGGTCAACATGGAATTGTTTCGCAACAAGACGTTTTCCGGCTCTGCCGTGGTGATTTTCACCGGCCAGTTCGTCAAGCTCTCGGTCTTCGTCTTCGGCTCGCTCTACCTCCAGGACGTCCTGGACATGAGCCCGCTGGGCGCCGGTGCCGTGCTGCTGGCCGCCGTGGCGCTCGGACCGCCATCGGCGCCGCTCGCCGGCATTATCGCCGATCGCTACGGCACCCGACGCCCGACGCTGTGGGGCTTGGCACTCTCAGGCCTCGCCTTCGTCTGGTTCGCTCTAGTCGCGGACGGCGTCTCCTATCTCTACCTTCTGCCGCCGCTCATTATCTTGAGCGGGACCGGCGTCTTCTTCTTCACACCGCCTTTGCGCGCGGTGATGAACGCGGTCACGGCGGAACAGCGCGGTCTGGCCGGCGGCGTCGCGCGCGGCATCCAGCAGGTGGGCGGTACTGCCGGCATGGCAATTTGCGGTACGCTGCTCGCCATGACCGGGAGCTTCCCCCTGATCTTCGCTATCACCGCCGCGATGATCTTCCTTGCCTTCGTCGCCGCCTGGTTCACCATCGAATGCGACCAGAACGGAAAAGGAGGCATTCCGTGACAGCCGAAGACGAAGTTCGCGAAGCGTCCCGCCAGTTCTATGCGGCCCTCAACAGCCTGTTCAACGGCGATAGTGGCCCGATGGCCGCCGTCTGGGACCACGGGCCGACCGTGACGAGCTTACGCCCGTTCGGCGGGCGCGAGGTCGGCTGGCAGGCCGTGCGCGACGCCTTCGCGATGATCGCGGCACGCGCGACCGGCGGCGACAACACGATCCACGATCAGATAATCGAGGTCGGCGGTGACATGGCGTATGAGGTCGGCGTCGAACGCGGCCACCTCGAACTCGCCGGCCAACGGGTGCCGGTCGAGTATCGCGTGACGAACGTTTACCGCCGCCGGGACGACGGCTGGAAGATGGTGCATCACCACACCGATACATCGCCTGCGTTGATCGAGACACTGCGCGGTTTGACCTCCTGAACGATGTCCTCGGACCCGCCAGTTCCGCCGCCACGATGAGCGACGCGCGCCTTGCCGCCAACAAGGTGGTGTTTGTCGCGCTGATCGGCCTCTCGGCCGGGCTCACCGCGTTCGACGAGACCTCGCTGGGCGTCGTCCTGCCGACGCTGCGCGAGGACTTTCAGACCACGCCGGCCGCCACCCACTGGGTGGTCAACGCCTACCTGGTGGTCATGGCCAGTCTGGTCGCCGCCTGCGGCAGGCTGGCCGACATTGTGCCGCCCGAGCGTCTGTGGCGCCTTGGCATCGTGATCTTCCTGGTCACCTCGGTGGCCGCGGGTTTCGCACCCACCATCGGCTGGCTGATCGCCATCCGGGCCGTGCAGGGCATCGGCTCGGCGCTTATCTTCACCCTCTCCGTCGTCCTGATCGGAAGGGTGTTCGCCGATAACGAGCGCGGGCGCGCGTTCGGTATCTTCTCTTCGCTGGTGACGGTGCTCATTCTGATCGGCCCGATCGCCGGCGGCCTGCTGACCGAATATCTCTCGTGGCGCTGGGTCTTCTGGATCACCGTGCCCATTGCGCTGCTCTGCCTCGTGGGTTTGCGTTTGCCGCAAGGCACGGCGCCCTATGCGCGCAAGCCACTTCGGCTCGACCCGGCCGGCACGCTCACCCTGACACTCTCCGTGGCGGCGTTGTCGATCGCGCTGATGCAGGGGCCGTCATGGGGATGGCTTTCGCCCACCATCATCTGTCTCATTGCCGTCGCGGTCGTGGCGGGTGTTTGTTTTGTCGTTGTCGAACTGAAATCGCGCGCGCCGCTGATCGACCTCACACTCTTCCGCGACAAGGCGGCGGCAGTCTCCCTAATGACGCTCGCGATGGCGCAGTACCGGCGCGTCGGCACCTCGATTTACCTCGCGCTTTTCTTACGCGACGGCCTGGGCTTCTCACCGCTCTATGCCGGCCTCGCGCTATTGCCCGCCGTCGCCCTGCTGCCGTTGTCAACGGTGCTTGTCGGACGCTACGCGGACCGGTTCGGCGCGCGTCGCGTCATGCTCTCTGGCATCGCGGCGATCGGCATCTCGACCGCCTGGCTGGCGCTCGGCGCGGATATCCCAAGCTATTGGGTCATGCTCCCCGCGCTGCTCGTCATCAGTTGCTTCGCGCCGGCCATGTTCGGACCGTCGCGCAAGGCCATGCTGCACACCCTGCCCGCCGAGCAACACGCCCAGGCCGGCGGCGTCAGCGTGACCGCGCAAATGCTCGGCAGCACGCTCGCGATCAGCATCGGTAGCGTCCTGCTCTCCATGACCGGCCTCACCTGGCCGATCTTCGCACTCATGGCGATCATCCTGGCAGCGCTGTGCTTCACGGCCTATCGGTGGCTGGATTGAGGCCCGCCGCAAGGCATGGCGACGATCCGGACGGCCTATCCCTCGAGCACGGCTTCGTGCCGTCAGGTCACGCACCTCAACAAGGAGCTATACAGTTTGGCTCTGTTGCTGACCGGTGATGGTGCAGCGCGCACATGCAAGGGACTGCCCAGTAGTCGGAACCAGTCCAGCAGGTGCATACCATGTACCCGCAGGAGGTGTTCTTCCAATGGGGTCCCCAAAGGTCAGACATCGCGCAAATGAGTGCGAGATCTTGGTAGCGATCGCTGACGCCCAAGCGTGAACCGTCGATGCGACCTGACAAGACATTTTGATCTACGAGAGTACTTTTGAATGCCGCATCACCGCCAGCAACGACGAAATCCGCTGTTTTGGGAACACTTCCGATCAAATCACCCCACACCATTTCTGATGCCTGATCTCGCCGTTCCTGATCAAAATCAGATGCATCAACCTCTCCAAGATCCAATGCTGCGCGAGGTTGCATTAGTCGCAAATCAATTGAACTATCGAAAGTGAAGTGGTCCCGGAGATCCGGACATGTTGGTAAGGTGAACCCCATTGATTTGGATGGATACGAGGATGGCGAAATCCAAAGCTTCCAAGAGCGTTGGAATCCTCCTTACTCCACAATCAGGATCATAAACAGAAAACTGCAGCTCAAAACGGTCCCGTTTTGGGGAGGCAGGTAAAACGGAGTCGAACCAAACAGATGTCTTCTGCAAAGAATCCTGAAACATCGGAAACGAGCGGCGTTCGCGTGGTTCTGACCATGACCGCGATCTGCATGATGGTAGTGGGGTTCAATACGACGGCCGTCACAACGATTATGCCAAATCTAAAGGCAGATTTTGATCTGACTCCGACCGAGCTCCAATGGGTCCTGGCTATCTATACCGTGACTGGCGCCACACTGGTTTCGATCCTGAGCCGCCTTGGTGACATCACGGGCAAGATGGACGTCTTCTTGTTTGGCATGGCTGTCTTTGTCCTTGGTTCAGCAATAGTCCTGTTCTCGCAAGATGCAACATTGCTGCTTGCAGGGCGCTGTGTGCAGGGTGTTGGGGCGGCCGCCCTCTTGGGAACTTCCCTTGTCGTTTTGAATGCCGCAACCCCGGAAGAGCAGCGTGCGGCAGTAATGGGCTTTTGGGGAGCCGTGGTCGGGCTCGCCATAAGTATTGGTCCGATTGTGGGTGGTGCGTTTGCGAACTATTTGAGCTGGCGTGGCGTCTTTGCGACCGACATTGTCCTTCTGTCCATCGCCTTTGTCATTGGACTGCGTGTCAGAAGGCAGAAATACGTTCCTGACACGCGCACGGCAGGGGCAAAGTTTGATTATGCAAGCGCATTGGCTCTGATACTGCTTCTGGGTCCTCTTTCTTTTTCTCTCAGCAACAGCAAGAGTCTTGGCTGGGGTAGTTGGATGACCTTGCTGCCGTTGGTCGTATCTGCGGTTGCCCTTGTTGCGCTGGTGGTCACGTCTCGCCGAAACAAAAGCCCGCTTGTCGAACTGCGTTACTTCGGTCAACCGCGTTATCTGATGTCGGCATTGGGCATGTTCCTGGCCGGGTTCAGCCTGTTTTGTTTCTTCGTGTTCTTCAACGTCTTCATTCAATCACCAGATGCCGCCGGCTACTCGGCAATTGAAGCCGGTCTTGCCGTTTTGCCGCTAAGCGTCAGCATGTTTATCGTCTCGCTCGCTGCGCCCCGCTTTCTCGCGCCCTACAGTTTTCAATGGCCTTTGGGTTTTGGCATGGCGGCAATGACCATTGGCTTTCTGCTGCTGGCCCTAACATCCAATTCGACAAGCTTCGCTGACCTATGGTGGAAACTGGTCATTGTCGGGGTTGGCGCCGGAATGTGTTACTCGCTGCTTCCACGACTCGGGCTTCGGCTTTTGCCAGAGGAACACGTTGGTGAGGGTTCGGGTGTTATCAACACCTTCTTTTACTTCGGCGGGACTCTCGGCGCCGTCCTCGGCGGCCTAGCATCGGCCATTGCGATACGTACCGGTCTGTCGGGTGTTGTTGCCGCCCTACCAGATGGGTCCACCCAACACGAGCACCTGGCAAACGCTTTGACGCATGGCACACCAAGCCAGATACAAGAACTGATTGCAGGACTGACCCCGGAAGCTGGAACCGCCCTGTCAACAGCACTGCGGGACCTGCAGGACAATGCCTTCGACAGCACGATGCTGGTCGCCGCTGCCGGCGCGATTGCCGGAACGTTGCTTGCTCTGTGGTTGCTGCGTGGTCCGGTACCGCCCGTGCATAGCGCGGCCGAGCTGACCCAACCGAGACGTTAGCAATGAGTTGCCAATGATGCGCCGGAACACGACGGTCTTTCCGTGATTGGATTGCATCCCTGCGATCACAATGGGCGGTGATCGAGGGCGGATATCCCAAGCTATTGGGTCATGCTCCCCGCGCTGCTCGTCATCAGTTGCTTCGCGCCGGCCATGTTCGGACCGTCGCGCAAGGCCATGCTGCACACCCTGCCCGCCGAGCAACACGCCCAGGCCGGCGGCGTCGCAGGTCGGCTTTGGCGTTCTCGCCAAGAGAGCTATGCTGACACCTGAAAAACGGAGATGACGTAGTGCTTAGAACATGGGGTGGCGTGGCCACATTGACGGTACTTCTGACGCTTTGCATGCCGACGGCCGGTCGGGCCCAGCAATGCGACCTGATCGATGTCGATGGCTTGTTTCCCACCGATGATACGTATCTTGGGCTTGTCGATAACTCGTCCGGCGAGGAGGTCATGGAACTCGGAAACGGGGGATACGATCCGTACGTGCCGTATGAGGCGGCGCAGGTCGCCCAATGGTCCAATGATGTCCTGCGGTTGTCGCTGGCCCAGATGCAGGACGCGCTCGACTATTGCAAGGCTGAGCACCGGCGGTTGCGCGACTGCAACACCGCCGGCACCCCCGTGGCCCAGGAGGACTTGGCCGAACTCAACCGCTGCATCGCCGTCCGCCTGATGGATATCTCCACGCTGAAGAAGGAAATCAATGGGCGACTGTCAGGCCTGAACAATGAGGATGGGGGAGAACTGGACAAGGCAGAATCGCGACCGGAACTGAAGGAGGTCCAAAGAGATCTCTTGTCCCATGAAGGCGCCACGAAGAAAGAACGCGACTCCCTGAAAGAGACAATCGCCAACACCAACGTGGCTGAGGAACGAGAGTAAATCCGATGACCAAAGGCTCGGGTTCAGTCACCGACGCCGATGACCAACCTTCGGCCGATGCGCCCAACTTTGATGGCGCCAAAAGGGCCCACATCCCCGATGGCAGCACGTCTTGTTGCGGACTGATCTTGAAAAATGGCGCACCCCGGAGGATTCGAACCCCCAACCTCCTGATCCGTAGTCAGGTGCTCTATCCAGTTGAGCTAGGGGTGCACCGCATGGCGGCGGGCGGCCTGCCCGTCTCGCCGGAGGCCGGAACCTAGTCGAACCAGCGCCCGCCCGCAAGCCCCAAGCACTGGTTGAAATGCCAGGGAATTCAACCTTGTAGGCGCATTGGCCGTCGCGTAGTATCCGGCGCATTAGGGGATCGGCATTCGGGGTTTGAGCCGATCCGGGGGGATCAGCATTTTTACCATACTTGTCAAAGCGATAGGCCGCGTCTGATGACTTTCTCGCACCGTTGGATCGGGCTCTTTGGGGCCGTGCTTCTGCTCGCCGGTTGCGAGACCGCCGACTCCGTCCTGTTCCCGACCCTGACCGGCGAAGACCCTGCCGGAGAGACCGAGGCGCAGCAGGGCGAGCTGGCCGACGGCGAGAGCGTCGTTCTCTATAGCGACGAAACCATTACCGTCGAGCCGATGGGCAGCGTGACCGAGACGCAGATCGACGAGACCGCGTTCGGCAACACCGGCACCTTCGTCGGCCAGAAGGTCCGCGAACTGGCCGGCGAACTGGAGCAGCTCAAGTCCTCGGTGCGCCAGAACCGCAACAGCTATGAGAACCAGCGCGTCATCGCCGAGCAGAACGCCCAGCGCTACTACGCGACGGTCGCCGCGATCACCGCGCGCCTGCAGATCGGCACGACGCCCGGCAACCCGGTGCTGGTCAGCCAGTACAACGCCGCCCAGGCGCAGCTGGATCAGGTCGCCAACGATGTCGCAATCTTCAACACGCTGAACAGCGCGGTCGCCTCGAACGCGGCACTGACCAGCTATATCTCCGACGCCATCGACGCGACGTTCCGACTGTCCGGCGCGGTCGAGGAAGACCATCGCCAGCTCGGCGTCCTGGAAGACGAAAACAACCGCACGATCGTCACAGTCGAGCGCACGCTGAACGATCTGAACTCGCTGGTCGAACGCCAGACCGTCTATGTCAATGCCGAACGCCGCCGCCTGACGCAACTGGCCCAGGCGATCAACAGCGGCCGCCTCTATGGACCGGCGCTGGATCAGTTGGGCACGCTCCAGGCGCCCGCGGCGCTGACCAGCGAGGTCGCGCTGGCGACCCGCGAGCCGCTGGTCGTGATCCGCTTCGCCGAGGACGACGTCGCCTACCAGGACGCGCTCTATCAGGCCGTCAGCGCCGCGCTGGAGCGCAAGCCGGGCGCGCTGTTCGATCTGGTCGCCGTGGCACCGGCCGCCGGTTCGGCCGGCGAGGTCGCGCTCAACAGCAGCGCAGTGAAGCGTAACGCGGAAGATGTTCTGCGCACGCTCTCGGAAATGGGTCTGCCGGCCGACCGCCTGACGCTCTCGGCAGTCACCGCCGGCGATGCCGACGTCAATCAGGTGCGCATCTACGTTCGCTGACGGTTCACGTGCCGGTGATCGGCGCGGGTCCCTGTTGCGTAGGTATGTTGTGGGCGGCTTGTGACGCCTGCTGCATGCTGCTTCGGAGGGGCATCATGAAACGACTTCTTCTCTCATTTGTCGCGGCCGTCTTGGTCGTTTTGCCGGCTCAGGCCGATCAGGAGGTCAGCGGCGACGACGCCCTGGCGATCCGCGACGTCATCGAACGCCAACTTGACGCCTTCAAGCGCGACGACGGCAACGAGGCATTCGGTTACGCCGCGCCGGGGATCCAGGACAAGTTCCAGTCGGTCGAGATCTTCATGGAAATGGTCAGGACTGGCTACCCCGCCGTCTACCGCTCGATCGACGCCAGCTTCGAAGCGCCGCGCAAGATCGGTGAAACGACCATCCAGGAGGTCGTCGTCACCGGCCAGACCGGCGAATCATTCCTGGCCGTCTACACCATGGAGCAACAGGCTGACGGCAGCTGGCGTATCAACGGCTGCTCGCTGTTCCCGGTGCCCGACGTTCAGGTGTAGTTGCGATCTAGCGGCATCACCAGCCCACTCCCCCACCTCCGGGGCAAAACGCCGAGAGGCGTTTTCGCCGAGGCCACCCATGGCAGCATCCGCGAGGTGGCCGGGTGGGGGAGTGGGCTGGCGTCGGTTGTTACCAAACAGCTCCCCTACCAGGGGAATTCGGGGCCTGTGTGATGGTAGAAACGACCGGAATGCGCGAGGTCGGCGCCGGCGATCACCCGGCTCATGCCAGCAATGCTCTCATCGGCGCTTAGCTCGGCGTCCGGGCCGCCCATGTCCGTGACGATCCATCCTGGACAGAGCGCAATCACGGATATGCCACGATCGGCAAGGTCGCGCGCCAGATTGACCACGACCATGTTCAACGCCGCCTTGGACGAACGGTAGGCGTAACTGCCACCGGACAGATTGTCGGCCAGGCTCGCCATGCCGCTGGAGATGTTGGCAATGCGCTTCATGTCGCTCGCCGCGACCCGGTCCGCCAGGGCCTCGGCGACACGATAGGGACCGATGACGTTGGTGCGCAGCACCAACGCCCAATCGTCATAGTCCATGTGGCCGAAACTCTGGGGCTCGGCGCCGGCGATGCCGGCATTGTTGATCAGGATGTCGATCGGCTCGTCGTCGATTGCGGCTGCCAGGTCGTGGATCGAGGCCATGTCGGTAACGTCGAGCCGGTGCACCACGACATCGCAGGTCTTGGCGGTGTCGCGCAGCGCCGACGCGCGATCAGGCGCGCGGCAACAGGCGTGAACCCGGCAGCCGGCGTCCGCATAATGGCGCACGAAAGCCTCGCCGATGCCGCGGTTGGCGCCTGTCACGAGAACGGTTGTTTTGCTCATCGGCGGCTACCAGGGAATAGTCTCGCCGTTGTAGCGGCGAAACGTTCCGGTGTCGGCGGGGGTCAGGGCCTCAATCAACTGCCGCAGGGCACCTATGCTCTCCACGGGCGTCAGATCCGCGTCAGGCCCTGACATATCGGTGGCAACAAAACCGGGCGAATAGGCGACGACAATGATGCCACGGTCGGCGAGGTCGACCGCCATGCTGCGGGTGATCATGTTCAACGCCGCCTTGCTGGTGTTGTAGGCGTAGTCGCTGACATTGGCATCCCAGGCCAGGCTGCCGTTGCCGCTGGAGATGTTCACGATCTGCTTCCTGTCGCTCGCCGCTACGTTGTCGACGAAGGCTTCGCACATCGCCATCGTGCCGAAGACATGGACGCGAAACTCCTCCATCCACAGGTCGTCGGTGACACGACCGTAAGCCTCGTCTTCGCCGGCCCATAGCCCGGCGTTGTTGATCAGGAGGTCGACCGGCTGTCCGATCAGCGAGTCGGCCAACGCGGCGATCTGATCGCGGTCAGCGACGTCGAGATGATGGCAATGGACGTCGCCAAGCGTGGCTGCCTCCTGCAACAAGGGGGCGGTATCGGGGTCGCGGGCGCCGGCATGAACCGTCCAGCCGGACTCGGCGTATTGGCGGACGAACTCAAGCCCCAATCCCCGGCTGGCGCCGGTCACAAGCACAGTCGGCATGGCACCCCCTTCGCGCCGAGTTTAGTCCGCACCGGCATGCGTGTCGCGATAGCTTTTCAGGTCACCCAGACTTTCGGCATGCCAAATGGCGCGTCCGACGGCCCGCGTCATGCAGTCCGCGGCAAGACCACCGATACGCATGACAAGGTCCGATTCAACCGCATCGGGGCCCCACGTTGCCGTGGCGAGCGAGAAGACCGTGTCGCCGTCGAAGGGTGTGTGAACCGGACGGATGGCACGCGCATAACCGTCATGGGTCATGATCGCCACGCGTTCGGCCTGGGCCTTGGATAGCCGGGCGTTGCAGGCGACGACGCCGATTGTGGTGTTCTCGCCCGGTAGGCCGGGCATGGCCTCCGCCAACGCTAGGTCGCCATCAAACGTCGGCGGTTTCTGGCCGCCCATCTCGCGCTGTTGTTCAAACGGCCAGGCCCACAGCGTGCCGGTGTCGGGTATGACAGCGGAACCGACGCAGTTCACCGCGACCAAGGCGGCGACCTGAAGGCCGTCGTTTGAGACGGCGGATGCACTGCCCAGGCCGCCCTTCAGCGTACCGGCAGACGCGCCCAGTCCCGCCCCCGCATTGCCCAGATCGAACGACTCACAGGCGTTCTGGGCTGCCCGATGGCCAAGCGCGCGATAGGGCGGCTCGGCAACCCAGCTCTTGTCGCCGCCGTTCAACAGATCGAACAGGATCGCCGCCGGCACGATGGGGACCGTCATGCCGCCCACCTCAAAGCCCCGGCCGGCCTGGGCAAGCCAGCTCATGACGCCGGATGCCGCGTCGAGGCCGAACGCCGATCCGCCACTTAAGACGACCGCGTCGACGGCGTCGACCAGGCATGTCGGGTCGAGCGCTTCGGTCTCGCGGGTACCCGGCGCGCCGCCACGCACGTCGACCGCACAAGTCGTGCGGGCGTCCGGCAGAACCACGGTGACGCCGCTGCGCGCATCGTGATCCTCCGCGCTGCCGACCTTGATGCCGTCGACATCGGTGATCAGGTTGCGTGAACCTGGACGCGCCATGGTTCCTCCTCGGTAAGCCGCTTTTTCGGAATTTCTACTTCTGGTGCCAGTATCGACCCATCATCAGGTAGGTGAAGGAGGCGGTCCAGGCGATCATGATCAGGCCAGTAAGCGCCTCCGAACCGCTGATGATGCGAACCGGGCCCAGGGGCCAGATATCGCCGACACCAAGCGAGGTATAGGACGCCGCGGAGAAATAGACATAGTCCATGAACTCGCCGTCAAAGACGCCGTCGAACAGCTCGGGCGGATAGATCGAGTCGAGCAGCCAGTAGCCAAGCGCGAAGAAGTAGATCTCCAGGGTGTGCGCCACGAACGCGCCGACCATGACGATCAAAATTCTCAGCCGCGGTCGCACGTTGATCTTCTCGGCGATGTTCGGCATCTGCCGCAGGAACTCGAAATGGATGCCGATCGTAATCAGTACCAGAACGATGGAAATCACGATTCCTAGGAACAACGCCCCTGCCCTCCGCCTGTCACATGTCTTGCCAATCAATCGCCTGGCCCAAAGAATAGCCGCTTCGCCCGTCCTTGCGGACCCTGGAGTTTGGTCATGCGTTTGTTGGTCGCGTTAGCACTGATAGGTTTGTTCGTCCTGCCGTTCGGACGCCATGACAGTTGGGCCGCCGGCCCGGTCGTCTCCGAGGACTTCATGGCCTCGACGGCCAATCCTCTGGCGACCAAGGCCGCGCGTGACATGATCGTTGCCGGCGGCAGCGCGGTCGATGCGGCGATCGCGGCCCAGATGGTGCTGGGCCTGGTCGAACCACAATCGTCGGGCATCGGCGGTGGCGCGTTCCTGTTGTTCTATGACGCCGACGAGCGGACGGTGACATCGTTCGATGGCCGCGAGACCGCGCCATTGGCAGCCACTCCCGCTCTGTTCCTTGAACCGGACGGCGAACCGATGTCGTGGACGACAGCATCGGAAGGCGGCCTGCCGGTTGGCACGCCTGGTGTCGTCAAAATGCTCGAGATGGTTCACGCACGTCACGGGAAGCTGCCGTGGGCGGACTTGTTCGAGCCGGCCATCGGGCTTGCCGAGAACGGATTCACCATGTCGCCGCGTCTCCACGAGGTGCTGGATTGGGTCGAGGAGCCCGAGCGATTTCCGACCTTCTTCAACTTCTATTTCGACCATAACGGTGAGCGAAAACCGGTGGGCACCCGGCTGGTTAACCCGGATTATGCGGCGACCTTGCGCCAGATCGCCGAAGGCGGCGCCGATGCGTTCTACGAAGGCCCGATCGCCGAGAGCATCGTCGCCATGGTCGAAGGCGCATCCGTCAATCCGGGTCTTCTCGCCCTGGACGACTTTGCCGCCTATCAAGCCAAGGAACGTCCGCCGGTCTGTGCGCCCTATCGGGTCTGGAAGATCTGCGGCATGGGACCGCCCAGTTCCGGCGGGATTACCGTGTTGCAGATCCTCCTGTTGCTAGAAAACCATGAGATCCAGTCAGTCGAGCCGGCTTCGCTTGAGGCGGTCCATATGGTCTCGGAGGCAAGTCGCCTCGCCTATGCCGACCGGAACCTCTACATCGGCGATAACGACTTCGTTGCCGTGCCGATCGCGGGCCTGCTCGACAAGGACTATCTTGCCGAGCGCGCCACGCTGATCGATCCGGGATCAAGTATGGGCGAGGCAGAAGCGGGTACGCCGCCGGATAGCGATCACAGTTTCTTGGCACCCGACCCCGACGCATCAGTCGGCTATTCCACCAGCCATGTCAGCATTGTCGACCGCGACGGCAACGCCGTTTCCATGACCACCAGCATCGAACAGGCGTTTGGCAGCCGTCTGATGGTCGATGGTTTCATGTTGAACAACGAACTGACCGACTTCTCCTTCGTACCGGAGATCGACGGTCAGCTCGTCGCCAATCGTGTCGAACCAGGCAAACGTCCGCGCTCGTCCATGGCACCGATGATCGTGCTGGATCAGGAAGGCCGCCTGGTGATGGCGGTCGGTACGGTCGGCGGATCACGTATCATTGCCTATGTCGCAAAAACCGTGATCGCCAATCTCGACTGGGGCCTCGACATTCAAGCCGCGATCGAGTTGCCGCACCACGTCAACCGTAACGGCACCACCGAACTGGAAGACGGCACATCACTCGCAGACTTGCAGGACGACCTCGAAGACATGGGCCATGACGTATCGCTTCGCGTGCACACGACCGGACTGCACGGCTTCCACATTGTCGACGGCGTCATCTATGGCGGCGCCGATCCGCGCCGCGAAGGTACCGCGCTCGGCCAGTAATCAGCCAGGCGCCACGGCGGTCACCCACCAAACACGATGGTGGGCGATAAGCGGGTCATCGGGGAAATCCCGGGCCAGCAGCGTGGCGAGTTCACGGTCGAAGGCTTCGACTTCCTCAGGCGACAGGCTCGCTGCGACCCCGGCGCTCGCCCGGATCCGTCCGCGCCATGCAGCGTGGCTATAGCGCTGCATGTGGTCGAACGACGCCGTTTCCAAGTCCGTGAAACCGGCAAGGGCCAGATCGGTTAGCCACTCGCGATTAATGCCAGTGTGGCCGCCGTAGGCCCAGGCGGGATTGTGTTTTTCGATCAGGCCTTCCGTCGCCGCGACCAGGTTGCCGGTCAGCGGGATCCAATCGAAGTGGGCGATGATGACACGGCCGCCAGGGCGTAACAGGCGGCACACTTCCTCCGCCGCTCTCGGCCTGTCGAACCAATGCCAGCATTGGCCGGCGGTCACTACGTCGAACGCATCGCCGTCGAGCCCCGCCTCTTCCGCCGTTCCCTCGACCCACGTTACCTCAAGCCCCGTCTCACCGGCTAGGCGCGCCGCCTCGGCGAGCAGCTCGCGCGAAGGATCAAGGCCGGTGACGCCACACCCACGATGGGCGAAGCCGCGCGCCAGGCTGCCGGTACCGGTGCCAAGGTCGAGCAACTCGTGACCGGGCTGGACCAGGCCGCCGGCGATGACGCGATCGAAGAAACGATCGGGGAACCCCGCGCGGTGAGTCCCGTAGTCGTCGGCCGTACGCCCAAAATCGATGTCCATCCCCGATCCCACCTGTTATGTCAGCGCCGCCAGCATAGCAGACAAGTGAGCAAGCCGTTGAACGCCGTCTATCCGCCGATCAAGCTGTCGCCACGCATTGGACGGCGCGCCCAGAGCGGCCACCCGTGGGTCTATTCGAACGAGATCGTCATGGATCAGGATGCCAAGGCGCTTGCGCCCGGCAGTCTAGTGCGTGTCATGACCGATAGCGGCGAAGCCCTCGGCGTCGCCATGTTCAACACGCACTCCCTGATCGCCGCGCGATTCTTGATCCGCGACATCAACGTAACGATCGACAGAACCTTCCTCGCCGAACGGCTCCAGTCGGCCTTGGCGATGCGCGAGGCACTCTTTGCCGAACCCTATTACCGCCTGATCCACGCCGAGGCCGATGGTCTGCCCGGTCTGATCGTCGACCGGTTGGGCGATGTCGTCGTTATGCAGCCCAACAGCGCCGGCATGGACCGCATGAGCGGTGAAGTGATTGCGGCCATCCAGGACTGCCTATCGCCCCGCGCCATTGTCGTTCGTGCCGATAGTCCCGTTCGACACTTGGAAGGACTCGAGGAGCGGATCGAGGTGATCGGCGACCTATCTGAGGGGCCGATCAGCATCATCGAAAACGACTGTCACTACCTTGCCGATCCCACCGCTGGTCAAAAGACCGGTTGGTTCTTCGACCAACGGGACAACCGCCGCTTCATGGCAGGCTTGGCGCGAGACCAGAGCGTGCTGGATGTCTACGCCCACACCGGCGGGTTCGGTCTTGCCGCCGCCGGGTCGGGCGCCCGCGCGGTGACCATGGTCGACCGCGCCGAGGCCGCGTTGGATCTGGCCCGG
Organism: Pseudomonadota bacterium; assembly: GCA_039028155.1. Lineage (NCBI taxonomy): Bacteria > Pseudomonadati > Pseudomonadota > Pseudomonadota bacterium. The sequence continues at coordinate 109,978 of JBCCIS010000010.1, read as the reverse complement.
CGCGCCGCGGACAAAAACAACGTCACGACGATTTGCACATTCGCTCAGGGCGATGCTTTCGGCGACCTGGAAGCGCGGCGCGACCGCGGCGAGCGTTTCGATATCGTGATCTGTGACCCCCCGGCCTTCGTGCGCACGAAGAAGGACCTGAAGTCCGGGGCGAGAGGTTACCGCAAGCTGACGCGCCTCGCCGCGCGCCTCGTCGACACGGACGGGTGGTTGGCGATCGCTAGCTGCTCTCATCACGTATCGGAGGATCTTCTCCTGGAACAGATTAAGCTGGGTCTGCGAGATTCAGGGCGCGAAGGGCGGGTCGTCAGGCGCTCTGGCGCAAGTCCTGATCATCCGATCCATCCCGCGCTTCCCGAGTCGACCTATCTGAAGTTCTTCTGCCTGCGTCTCGACTAGGCAGCGTCATCCGGAACGTGCTGCCGGTCGGTCCGGTGGTCAGCAGCACCAGATCGCCGCCATGGGCGCGCATGAGTTCGCGCGCGATGGCAAGGCCCAGGCCGGTACCGCCTGCGCCACCGGAAAACGCCTCGAACAATCGGCTCTTGATGCGATCGGGAATGCCCGGACCGCTGTCGGCGACATCGATGGTTGTGGTGGTGTCGCCGCGGGACGCGGATATCGTCAACTCACCGCCATGGTGCGCCATCGCGTCGACCGCATTGCGGGTGAGATTCATGATGACGCGGAACAGCTGATCGCGGTCGGCCTGCACCACAACAGACGCGTCGATGTCGTTGTGGCAGGTTATCGCCTGCTCGGGCGCGGTGCCGAGAGACGCGATGACCTCGTCGACCAGCGGCGCCAACTCGAAACGCCGAATGTCGAGATCCGGTTCATCAGCGCGGGCGAACCTGAGCGTATCCTGGCACAGCTTGACGGCACGATCGATCGCATCCAGGACCAGCGGCGCCTGGCGGCGAACCTGCGGGTCCTCCGAACTGCCCAGCCGATCGGACACAAGCGCCGCCGTCGCCAGAATGTTGCGGAGATCGTGGCTGATCTTGCTGACCGCCGACCCGACGGCCGCGAGCCGCGCGCGTTGACGCAGCGCCGCGCGCAGCCCGCGCTCCATTTCCGCCAGCTCACGCTGGGCAATGCCGATCTCGTCATTTCGGTTCGAGACTTCGATGCCGCGTGTCACATCCTCCGGCGCTTCGCGAAACGCGATCAGGTCCTCGGTCATGCGCTGAATCGGCCTCACCATCAGGCGCTGCAGCGCCAGGAAGACGAGGCCCGCGGTGATGAAGGAAATCAAGATGGAGAGCACGAGAATACGGGTGCCGAACTCCAACACCGCCTGATGCAGGTCGTCGGGATCGAGCGTGACCTGAACGGTCACGCCGTCAACACGTGTCGGCGAGCCATAGACACGTATCGGCCCATCCTCGGGCGCCGCCATTGCCGCCAACGCATCCGTGATCAGTTGGAACACACTGGCGCTATCCAGATCATAGCTGTTCACGGTCGTCGGTGGCCGGCCCAGCATCAAATAGGACGCGTGCTCCATCTTCAACGCGATCGAATTCACGCCGACGTAGTCGAGCAGCTCATAGGCAAGGTCCGTGGAGACCACGCCGTTAGGCGCGGCCTGAACGACCAGGCTGGCCTGATAGGCCGCATCCAGATGCTGCTGCAGGTAGTTCAGCCGATAGCGCGAGACCGACGGCACGAAGATCAAAATCTCGGCCAGCATGACGAAGGTCACGGTCAGCACGATCAACCGCGCCGACAGCCCGCGCCACAATCCCGGCATCTCTATGTTGGACTTGGCCATGCGCCAGTGTACGCCATCACGGCCCATCGGGGCCACGTTTGGGAATCACGTCAGCCGAAGCGGCCCAGGAACCGCACGACGGCCTTCATGCGCGGGCCGAAGACGCTCGGCGTGTAAAAGCTGCCGGCCGCACGTTTGTTGATCTCTCCCATTGTCGGATAGGGCGCGATCATCTGCGCCATGGCGCCGATTTTAAGCCCACTGCTGATCGCCAGAACCCAGGGATGAATGATCTCGCCAGCATGGGCGCCGACGATGGTTGCGCCCAGGATCTTGCCTTTCTTGGACACGACCGCCTTGACCATGCCGGTCGTCTCACGCTCGGCAATGGCGCGGTCGTTTTCGTGATAGGGAAAGGTCAGGACGCGCAAGCTGTCGCCGTGCTCGCGGCGTGCCTGCTCTTCACTTATGCCGACATGGGCCAGTTCGGGATCAGTATAGGTAACCCACGGAAGCGCTTTGTAGTTGACCTTCGCCGGCAGGCGCAGCAGCGCGTTCCGGATGACGATCCCCGCGTGATAGTTGGCGACATGGGTGAACTGAAACCCGCCCGCGCAATCGCCGATGGCGTAGATTTTCTTGTTCGATGTTCTCAGGCGCTGATCGACGGTGATGCCGGTTCGCTCAACGGCAACACCGGCTTTTTCAAGGTCCATGTCTTCGATGTTGGGCCGGCGCCCGGCGGCGACCAGAAGATGGCTGCCGTCGACATGCTCTTCCGCGCCATCACGCTCGACCGTGACGCGGATCTGGCCGTCATGCATCGCAACCGACTGTACCTTCGCGCCCTCGACCAGGTTGACGCCGTCTTCGATCAGGCGCTGGCGAACAACATCGACAAGGTCGGCATCGTCCTTCGGCAGGATCGAGAACATCTCGACCACCGTGACGTCTGAGCCCAGGTGCCGGTGCGCTTGCGCGAGCTCACAGCCGATCGGTCCGCCGCCGATGACGATCAAGTGCTGGGGCCGCTCACCATTATCGAATACCGTCTCGTTGGTCATGAAGGGCACGGTGTCGAGACCGGGTATCGGCGGCACCATGGCGCGGCTGCCGGTGGCGATGACAAAGCGGCGCGCCCTCAGGCGCTCACCGCCGGCCTCGATCTCGTCCTGTCCGACAAATCGCGCGTGGTCCGTCACGACGTGAACGCCGAAACCTTCATAGCGCTCGACGGAGTCGTTGGGCGCGATGGTCGCGATGACGTCCTTGATGTGATCGCGCACCCTTGTGAACGTGACCTCCGGTTCATGGCCGGCCACACCGAACGCTTCGGGATCGCGCACGACGTCGGCCGCATGCCCCGCGGCCAGCAGCGCCTTCGATGGTACACAGCCGAAATTCAGGCAGTCGCCACCCATGCGGTCGCGCTCGATCAGTGCGACCTTCGCGCCCATGTGACTGGCGCCATAGGCGACCGACAAACCGCCGGACCCCGCGCCGATCACGCAAACATCATAGCGGTCACCGCTCATGTTCGACCACCTCGAACAAATCCACCTGGACCCCGTCGCCTATTCGACGATCAGGACGTAATCGGGTGTGGTGTTCAGCGGGCATGAATAAACGTACTCGCCCTCCTCCAACTCGATTGCGTAGTCCTGGGTCACGCCCTCATGCAGGCCACCGCCCGACGTCGACGGCAGGAAAGGACGTTCGATCACACTCTCGGCTCTCAAATAGAAACCCAGCATGTAGGGCACGTCTTCGTTGGTGACGCGAAAAACGTAACTGCCGGGGCTGAGCCGAAGAGGCTCGGCCTCTGAGAGTCGCTGTTCGCCGGATTCGCTGTTGATCGCTTCGCAGTCGGCCTTTTCGGTCGGCGCGAAGCCACGATCGATACTGTTCTCTGACTCTACAAACTGACAGCCCGTCTGGGTCAGCTCGATGACGGTCGGCTCTTCTGCCGCATGGGCCGTCAGTCCAAGAGCCAGGCCCGCGGCAGCCAGTCCAGCGGCGATTCCGCTCGTCTTCCAGTTCATAGCAGGTTTCCTCCATTAAACTTGCCAGGACCACGCCCTCGCCGCCCCCTCGATTGGCGCGCCGCTATTGCGACGATGCGGCCCGCCGTTTTCTCAGCTTCTTCACCACGATCGGCACCAGGGCGAGAATACCAAGCCCCGCCAGGGCCGCCAAAATCTCCGGGGTCAGAACACTGTCGATCGAGAATGACTCGCCACGGTCGAACACCGAGCCCAACCCGGACCCGACAATCGTGAAGACCGCCGTGCCGGGGATGATGCCGATGAAGGTCGTGATCGCGAAGACCCGCGTCGACACGCCCAGAAAGGCGGGCGCCAGATTGACGACCCAGAATGGGAAGACCGGCACCAGACGCAGGAACAGCATGTAGTTGACCTGGTCTTCCTGAAACCCCTCTTCCATGCGGCGGATATAGGGTCCGACGCGCTCTTGCAGCGCTTCACCGAAGGCGGTGCGCGCCAAGAGGAACAGCACGGTGGCGCCGATCGTCGCTGCCAGCACGGTCAGGAATGTGCCGAGATAGCTGCCGAACAGAAATCCGCCGGCAATCGTCACCAGCGACGCGACCGGCACCGAAGCGGCTGTCAAGAACGCGTAGCCTAAGACGTAGATCAGGATCGCGATGACGAAGTAGTCGCGCACGAACGTGAGCAGCGTTTCGCGGTTTTCCTTCAATGTATCGAAGGTGGCGTAGTCGTTGAGTCCGGTAGCGAAGAAGGCGATCAGCACCGCGACCAAAAAGGCCAAGGGTAGAAGGCGCTTCCAAAGGGGAGACCGTTTGCCGGCCCCCACCGCCGTCTTCTCGCTCATACCGTTCACCAGGCACCCAAGCGTGTCACGAACCTACCGCAGCGAGGATGCCGCGTGGTACTCATCTCTTTATGGCGGTGCGCCGGCCGAAGAGAAAGGCCCTGTCAAGCGCTTGTGAACACTTGGGAACAGCCGAAATGGCTCCAACCCGGGGCCCTCCGCGCGCCGTTGACACGATCAGGCCCAACACCTATACAGCGCCGGCTGTTCGCGTAGGCGAACCACTCAACCCTAGAAGTATGTGGAGACTCAACGGTGAAGCGGACTTACCAGCCAAGCCGGCTTGTCCGGAAACGTCGTCACGGGTTCCGGTCGCGCATGAAAACGGTCGGTGGCCGCAAGGTGCTTTCTCGCCGTCGCGCCAGAGGGCGCAAGCGTCTCTCAGCCTGATTTTATGCCGCCCCGGCCTGCGCGTCTCAAGCGGCGGAGCGACTTTCTGCGTGTCGCGGCAGCCCGCAACAAGGCTGTTACGCCTGGCCTCGTTCTGCAGGCCAAGACACGCGATTCGGCCCATTCCGACGATGGCGCCTGCCGGGTCGGCTTCACCGCAAGCCGCAAGGTCGGCAACGCGGTGGCGCGAAACCGGGCGCGCCGGCGACTAAGGGCCCTGGCGACAGAGGTTCTGGTCCCACTGGCGGCGCCCCATACGGACTATGTCATGATCGCCCGCCGGGCGATGCTGACCCGGCCCTTTGACGCCTTGCGCCACGATCTGACGACGGCGCTGGAGCGCGTCCATCGAACGTCGAGGGAAAGAGCGTGAAGCGATTGTCGTCATGGTTGATTATCGGACTGGTCCGGCTCTACCAGTACGGCATCTCACCCTTCACGCCGGTATCCTGTCGTTACCTGCCGACCTGCTCGGAATACGCGCTGGATGCCGTCCGCCTGCACGGGCCCGGGCGCGGCGGCATTTTGGCCTTTCGTCGAGTTTCCCGTTGTCACCCGTGGGGTGGCCATGGTTATGACCCGGTGCCCAAAGCACCGGCCAAGCGCTAGGACCCGCCGTCATGGATCAAAAGAACGTATGGATTGCCATGGCGATCATCCTGGTGATGTTCTTCGCCTATCAATTCTTCTATGAGTTGCCGCGCCTGGAACGCGAGCAGGCGCTGCTGGAAGAGCAGCAACAGACCGAGGCGCAGACCGAACAGTCTGATGCCGTTCTGCCAGATGTCAGCACGGCGACGACCGGGGACACGAGCGAAGCCGAGCTGCCGGCGGTGACGACGCCCGACCCGGACACGATGGTGACGCGCGACGAAGCGCTCGCCGAAAGCGCGCGCATCACGATCGAGACGCCCAGCCTACACGGTTCGGTTTCCTTAAGCGGCGGCAAGTTCGACGACCTGACCCTGAGGAAGTACCGCGAGACGGTTAGTCCCTCGTCACCGGAGGTGACGTTGTTCTCGCCGGTTGGCGGCCCGGACGCCTATTGGGCGGAGTTCGGCTGGCTGGCCCAGGACGAGAACGTCAAGGTCCCAACAAACGACACGGTCTGGCAGACCTCCGACACGGAGCTGACACCGGGTTCGCCGCTGAACCTGACCTGGGACAACGGTGAAGGCCTTGTCTTCCAGCGGGCTATATCGGTGGACGAGAATTACATGTTCACCGTCACCCAGTCGGTGACCAACAACTCCGGCAGCCAGGTCACGCTGTTTCCCTATGGCCTGGTCAACCGATACGGCACGCCCGAGACTCTGGGCTTTTACATTCTGCATGAAGGCCTAATCGGCGTTTTTGACGAGACCCTGACCGAAATCGACTATGACGACGTGATCGACGAAGACGGCGGCAGGATTGACTACAAGTCGACCAGCGGCTGGATTGGTATCACCGACAAGTACTGGCTGGCGGCGCTGGTGCCGGACCAAACCCAGTCCTTTGACGGGCGCTTCGTTCACGACCTCAAATTCGGCAACCTCGACACCTATCAGGCCGATTTCCTGCGCGAGGGGATCCAGATCCCCGCCGGCGGGTCGGCCGAGGTCACCGATCACCTGTTTGCCGGCGCCAAGGTGGTCACCCTGCTCGACGCTTATGCCGAGACCCTCAACATTCCGTTGTTCGACCGCGCCGTCGATTTCGGCTGGTTCTACTTCCTGACCAAACCGATCTTCTTCGTCCTGCTTTTCTTCAAGGATCTGCTGGGCAACTTCGGACTTGCCATTCTGCTGCTGACCGTCGTCATCAAGCTGATCTTCTTCCCGCTGGCCAACAAGTCCTACAAGGCCATGAGCAAGATGCGCAAACTGGCGCCGGAGATGAAGCGGCTGCGCGAGCGCTACAAAGACGACAAGCAGAAGATGCAGCAGGAACTGATGGCCATGTACAAGAAGGAGAAGGTCAATCCGGCTTCCGGCTGTCTGCCGATCTTGATTCAGATACCCGTCTTCTTCGCGCTCTATAAGGTGCTGTTCGTCACCATCGAAATGCGTCACGCACCGTTCTATGGCTGGATCTCCGACCTCTCGGCACCCGACCCGACATCGATCCTGAACCTGTTCGGCCTCTTGCCCTTCTCACCGGACTACCTGCCGGCTCTCGTCTCGATCGGCGCCTGGCCGCTTTTGATGGCCGGCACCATGTATCTGCAGCAAAAGATCAGCCCGCAGCCGCCTGACCCCATGCAGGCCCGCATCTTCATGCTGATGCCGATCTTCTTCCTGTTCATCTTCAACACCTTCCCGGCCGGGCTGGTGATCTACTGGACGTGGAACAACTTGCTGTCGATTGCCCAGCAATGGTTCATCATGAAGCGCATGGGCGTTTCCTGAACCACGGACCGGGCCGCGACGGGCCATGACCGATAGCAACGACGACAATGCCAGGCTTGAACGCGGCCGCCTGCTGTTCGAACGGCCTTGCGACTTCGAGGCCGCCGCGTCGGTGCCCGCGGAACTGCCGCCGCCGGGCCTGCCGGAGATCGCCTTCGCCGGCCGCTCCAATGTCGGCAAGTCGTCGCTGATCAACGCCTTGACGCGGCGCAAGAACCTGGCACGGACGTCGCAAACGCCGGGACGCACGCGTCTGGTGATCTTTTTCGATCTGGGCGCCCAGCTTCGGCTCGTCGACCTGCCGGGTTACGGCTACGCCCGCGCCGGCAAGACCGACATGGCGCGCTGGGCCGAGACCATTCGTTTCTATCTGGAGAACCGCCAGACGCTCAGGCGCGTCGCCCTGCTGATCGACGCCCGGCGCGGTCTGATGGCCAACGACATCGAAGCCATGGACTTTCTGGACGCGGTCGCCGCGCCCTATCAGATCGTGCTGACGAAAGGCGACAAGGTCAAAGCCGCCGAGCGCGACAAGCGCCTGGCGGAGATCGGCGATGCCATCGCGCGCCGGCCGGCGGCGATCTCGTCGGTCGTTACCACGAGCGCTGCCAAAGGGCTTGGCATTGCCGAGCTGCGCGCTGAGTTCGCGGCGCTGGCCGACGCCCCCGCCCTGACCTAAAGTACCCCGCGATGAAAATACGCAAAGTCGACGACAAGAATATCGGTGAGACCAAGCACTGGCTGCGCACCGCCAGCACGCTGATGGAAGCGCTGCCTTATCTGCGCGCCTTTTCCGGCCATACGTTTGTCATCAAGTACGGCGGCAATGCCATGGGTGATGACGAATTGGCCAGCGATTTCGCCCGCGATGTCGTCTTGATCAAACAGGTCGGCGTCAACCCGATCGTGGTCCATGGCGGTGGCCCGCAGATCGGCGAAATGCTGAAGCGGGTCAATATTCAGTCTGAGTTCGTCGATGGTCTGCGCGTGACCGACCAGGAGTCCGTCGACATCGTCGAGATGGTGTTGGCCGGCTCGATCAACAAGCATATCGTGACCTCGATCAACGAGGCAGGCGGCAAGGCGATCGGCTTGTCCGGCAAAGACGGACGCCTGATCGAGGCCCGCAAGCTGCGCCGCACCAAGCGCGACCCCGATTCCAATATCGAAAAGATCCTCGACCTCGGTTATGTCGGCGAACCGCAGAAGGTGAATGCCGATGTCTTCAAGATATTCGAAGGGTCCGACGCCATTCCGGTGATCGCGCCGATCGGTGTCGGCAGCAACGGCAAAACCTATAACATCAATGCCGACACGGCGGCCGGCGCCATCGCCGAGGCGGTGAACGCCTCCAAACTCCTGATGCTGACCGATATCGCGGGCGTCATGAACGGCGAAGGCGAGCTGATCTCGGAAATGACCCGCGACGAGGCCAATCGCCTCTTCAAGACCAGCGCGATCACAGGCGGCATGATCCCCAAGCTGGAGACATGCCTGCACGCGATGGAAGGCGGCGTCGAGGCGGCACACATCCTGGACGGCCGGGTGCCCCACGTCCTGTTGCTGGAGCTCTTCACCCAGGACGGCACGGGCACCAAAATCACACTATGAGCAGCGCACCAGCCGAAGGCGGCTTCGGCCATGTCGACACCTGGGTCTTCGACCTGGACAACACGCTGTACCACGCCCGTCACGGCCTGTTCGATCAGGTCGATGTGCGCATCACGAACTACGTCGCGCGCTTGCTTGAGATCCCTCACGATGAGGCGCGGCGCCTTCAGAAAGCATACTTCCAGAGTCACGGCACGACGCTGAATGGTCTGGTCGCGCTGCACGAGTGCGATCCCGAGGACTACCTGGCCTATGTCCACGACATCGACTACACGATCATCCCGGAGGACCCCACGCTTGACGCGGCGCTGGATGGTCTTCCCGGACGCAAACTGATCTTCACCAACGGCGATGTGCCGCACGCCGAGCGGGTTACCGAACGCCTGGGCATTGCGCACCATTTCGAAGGCATCTTCGATATCGTGGCGTCGGACTACATTCCGAAACCCGAACACGTGGTCTATGAGAGTATGGTCAGCCGCCATGCTATCGCGCCACGCTCGGCGGCCATGTTCGAGGATATCGCGCGCAACCTGGCACCGGCCAAAGCACTCGGCATGACCACGGTGTGGGTGCGCGGCGAGAGCGCCTGGGCAAGCGACGGGCATCGCGACGGCCACATCGATCACATCACCGAAGACCTGACACCCTGGCTGGTTGATCTTTCGGCAGCGCTCGCGCGTAGTTGACATCGCCTGCCGCTCAGGTATCTCGGAACCGCCTTTGCGATAAAGGAGACCGAAGCTTGTCTGACGACCTGATCAAGGCCATCGACGCCGCCTGGGAAGACCGGACGAACGTCAATCCCGGAACCAAGGGCGAAACCCGCGACGCCATCCAGGAAAGCCTCAAACTGCTCGATAACGGCCAGCGCCGCGTCGCCGAGCCGGGCGACAACGGTTGGACCGTCAACGAGTGGCTGAAAAAGGCCGTGCTGCTGTCGTTTCGGCTGACACCCAACAAGATCGTCCCCGGCGCGCCCGGTTACAACGCAAGCTGGTGGGACAAGGTCGACAACAAGTTCGAGGACTGGGACGCCAACCGCTTCAACAACGCCGGTTTCCGCGCGGTGCCGCATGCCATCGTGCGTCACGCCGCCTTTATCGCGCCCGACGTCGTCCTGATGCCCTGCTTCGTCAACATCGGCGCCTATGTCGATGTCGGCACCATGGTCGACACGTGGGCGACGGTGGGAAGCTGCGCCCAGGTCGGCAAGAACTGCCACATCTCAGGCGGCGCAGGCCTCGGCGGCGTTCTGGAACCCCTGCAGGCCGCCCCGGTGATTATCGAGGACAACTGCTTCATCGGCGCGCGCAGCGAGGTGGTCGAGGGCGTGATCGTCGAAACCGGCTCGGTGTTATCGATGGGCGTCTTCATCGGCGCCTCGACCAAAATCGTCGACCGAACGTCCGGTGAGATCTTCATGGGCCGCGTCCCCGCCTACTCCGTCGTTGTGCCTGGCACGTTGCCGGCCAAGGACCAGGGTGCACCGTCGCTCTATTGTGCCGTCATTATCAAACGCGTCGACGAAAAGACCCGGGCAAAGACGTCGATCAACGAGCTGCTTCGCAGCTAAATGGCAACCATCGACGCCATAACACTGGCGGCCGACATGATACGTCGGCCGAGCGTTACGCCGGCCGATGCGGGCGCGCTGGATGTGCTGCAGGAGGCGCTCGAGGGCCTCGGCTTCATCTGCCACCGGCTGCCGTTCGAAGAACCGGGGACGGACCCGGTCGACAATCTTTACGCCAGGCGCGGCGATAGCGGGCGAAACTTCTGTTTCGCCGGCCACACCGACGTGGTGCCGCCCGGCGATACGGCCGAGTGGTCCGTCGATCCGTTCGACGCCGCGCTCAAGGACGGTAATTTGATCGGACGCGGCGCCTGCGACATGAAAGGCGCCATCGCCTGCTTTGTCGCCGCCACCGATCGTTTCCTTGCCGAAGCCGAGCACGATGTCAGCATCAGCCTTTTGATCACCGGCGACGAGGAAGGCCCGGCCGTGAACGGCACGCGCAAGGTTCTCGAGTGGCTCGCCGAGCGCGGCGAACGCATCGATGCGTGCCTGGTCGGCGAGCCGACCAACCCGACACGGCTGGGCGAAATGATCAAGGTCGGCCGGCGCGGCTCGCTCAACGCGCGCATCACGGTCAACGGAACACAGGGCCACTCGGCCTACCCGCACCTGGCCGACAACCCGATCAACCGATTGGTCGGCCTACTCGACACGATCATAAAATCCGAACTGGACGGCGGCAGCGAGCACTTCCAACCGTCAACGCTGGCCGTCACGACGGTCGATGTCGGTAATGCCGCGACCAATGTGATCCCCGCCAAGGCCTCGGCCGGTCTTAATATTCGCTTCAACGACTGCCACACCGGCGCGTCGCTGACGGCGTGGCTTGAGGGCCTGTGCCGGGAGGCCGGCGACGCTGTCGAGCTTGATGTCAGCGTCTCCGGCGAATCCTTTCTGCGCCAGCCCGACGAGTTCGCCGTGGTGATCGCCGATGCCGCCGAAGCGGTGCTCGGCGAGCGGCCGGAATACAGCACCACCGGCGGCACGTCCGACGCACGGTTCATCAAGGACTATTGTCCGGTCGCCGAGTTCGGCCTGGTCGGCCAGACCATGCACAAGGTCGACGAACGGGTCGCCGTTGACGACCTCGTGCGGCTCACCGACGTCTACCACGCTGTCCTCAAACGGTACTTCAACCCGTGATCCCCGATCGCGCCGAGATTTCCTCGTCGCTCTTCGGTGCCTGGCGCCTGTTCCGCATGGATGCCGACGCCATGAGCTGGTTCGACACCAGCATGGACGGTTTCTGGCGCTCGTTCTTCGCTGCCGTCATTGCCCTGCCGACGTTCATTCTGGGTTTCGGCTATCACGTCGCCACGTTGGAGGCTCCGCCCAATCTTCTCGTCGTGGTGCTCGTCGGCGGGCTGGCCTATGTGGCGAGCTGGATCGTCTTTCCGGTCGTCGCCGCGCTCATCGTGCGGCCCATGGGGTACGGCAGGACCTATGTCCCCTATATCGTCGCGCGCAACTGGGCCGGAGGTCTAGTCGCCCTTGTTTACCTGGTATTCGAAGTGCTGGTTCGTGTCGGTATCCTCGGCGAGCAAATCAGCGGCTTTGTCGAGTTCATCCTGTTTCTGGTGACACTCTGGTACGGCTGGCTCGTCGCCCGTGTCGCATTGGAGACGACGGTTTCGTTTGCCGCCGCCATGGTCATTATCGGAACCGTGATCGATATCTTTATCGCCTACCTGCTGTTCAGCGCGGTGTAGCCAACCGACTCAAGGTAAAGGCCGCCGGCCGGCGCAATGACCCCGCAGACCTGACGATCGCAAGCCTCCAGCGCTGCTCTCAGATCATCGCGTGTCCACTTGCCCTCGCCCACATGGCTGAGTGAGCCGACCATGCTGCGCACCTGTCGGTGCAGGAAAGAACGGGCATGTGTCCGAATCTCGATCCGTCTGCCGTCGCGGTTGACCGTGATCGCGTCCAGAGTCTTGACCGGCGATGCCGCCTGGCATTGGGCATCGCGGAACGTCGTGAAATCGTGCCGCCCGACCAGAACCTGCGCCGCCTCATGCATGGCGTCAGCGTCGAGGTCACGTCCTATCTGCCATGCGCGACCGCGATCGAGCGCCAGCGGCGCGCGGCGGCAGACGATGCGGTAGAGGTAACGCCGCTCGACCGCGGAAAAACGCGCATCGAAGTCGGCGTCGACCGGTTCGGCCGCCAGGATGGCAATCGGTTGCGGCCGCAAATGCTGGTTCAAGGCGCCCTGCACCGTCTCCGCAGGCCAGTCCTTGGAGAGATCAACGTGGGCAACCTGGCCGAGCGCGTGCACGCCCGCATCGGTCCGGCCGGCGGCCGTGAGCCTGACCTCCTCGCCACAGAACGCCGCCACGGCATCCTCCAGCGCCGCCTGGATCGACGGGCCATTCTGCTGGCGCTGCCAGCCGACATAGCCGGTGCCATCATATTCAAGGGTCAGTTTGTAGCGCGACATCGCCTCAGCCGAGGACCGTTCCAGGCGTCAGCCGGGCGCCCCGCAGGAAATCGGCGCCATCCATGGCCGCCTTGCCGGCGCGTTGCACCTTGGTCAGCGACAGGGCACCCTCGCCGCACGCGACCGTAAAGCCGTTGTCCAGCAACGTGCCCGGCATGCCCGACCCGTCGACGGGGTCGGCGGCGTGTACCCGTACCGTGCTGTCGCCGAAGTCGAACCAGGCGCTGGGCCAGGGTGAAAATGCACGCACCTGGCGGTCGATCGACGCCGCTGGCTGGGTCCAATCAATACGGCCGTCCTGTTTATCGAACTTGTGCGCATAGGTCGCGCCGTCATCGCCCTGCGGTGCCGGATCAATGGCGCCTGACGCACAGCCATCCAGCGTTTCAATCAGCATGCGGGCTCCCTGAACCGCCAATTCGGCCTCGAATCCGCCTGTCGTCGCGCGGGGTGGCATGGCGACGCGTTGCTGCGCCAGGATCGGACCGGTATCGAGCCCCTCGTCCATCTGGATGATGCTGACGCCCGTCTCCTCATCCCCCGCCAGAATGGCGCGCGCGACTGGTGCAGCCCCGCGCCAGCGCGGCAACAAGGACGGATGAATGTTCAGACATCCCAGACGCGGCGCCTCCAGGATCGGAGACGGCAGGATGAGGCCATAGGCGACGACAACAGCAACATCCAGACCAAGCGCCCTAAACGCCGTCTGCTCATCGGCGTTCTTCAGGCTGGTCGGCGTGGCGACCTGAAGTCCTAGTTCGTCGGCACAGGCATGCACCGGCGTCCGCCGTTCCTTGCGACCGCGCCCAGCGGGCCGAGGCGGCTGGGTATAGACAGTGACGACGTTATGATCTGTCTCGGCCAGCGCCTTCAACGCCGGCACGGCAAAATCGGCGGCGCCGAGAAACGCCAGCTTCAGCGCGGACACGGGTCGGCTTCCGGCCGTCAGGCCGACTCCCTGAGCTTCGACTTCTTCAACTTGGTAAGCTTGCGCAGAATGATGCTTCGCTTGACCGCAGTCAGATGGTCGACAAACAAAATGCCGTCCAGGTGGTCCATCTCGTGCTGAATGCAGCGCGACAGGATCTCGTCGGCATCAAGCTCCTGCTCTCTCGCGTTATCGTCGAGATAGCGCAGTCTGATCGATGCCGGGCGGGTAACCTCGGCATAGTGATCGGGAAGAGACAGGCAGCCTTCCTCGAAGACCGCCTTGTCCTCGGAGTGCCAGACGATCTCTGGGTTGACCATGCGCAACGGGGCAGGCTCGTCGTCCTGGCCGGCGACATCGACAACGACGATGCGCTTAGGCACGCCAATTTGGATCGCCGAGAGCCCGATGCCCGGTTCGTCGTACATGGTCTCCAGCATGTCATCCATCAGCGTACGCACGCCGTCGTCGATGGTTTCGACTGGCTTGGAGACAACCTTGAGCCGGGGATCCGGCGCTACGATGATGGGCAAAAGGGCCATGAACGTGGTCAACCTGTTGATTTATCGCACCTTCGCGGCCGGCGGACTATACTGCCGGCCCCCGGTGTCTAGAGCGGATCATGGTTAGTTGGGACCGCTTGACGGTCCCAACTAACCATGTGAATCCGCTCTATATCGATAAATAGAGCAGATTCACCTGCCTTGACGAAATCGCGAAGCGATTCCATCAAAACAGGATCTGCTCTAGGTAGGCCAAGCACGGCCCCGGTTCAAGCCACCGGGGCGCAGGAGGTCCATGGATACACTTACCCTCGTCATCATCGCCGCCGCGATCGTGGTCGGCGCCGCCATCCCTTGGGTCGTCTTTATGGCCACGCGCGGCCGTTCCAACAATGAGACAACCGCCAGGGATCTGGCCGAGACCATTGCCACCGTCTCCGCCGGACAGGCCGGCCTGACGGAACGGCTGGCGCAGTTGTCGGAAGCCAACACGGCGGCCCAGGCGGCACTAGGCGAGCGGCTGCACCAGCAGGAGCTGAGGCTGACCAAGGAGCTCAACAACCGGCTGGACTCGATCCAGCAGCGCATGGGCAACTCGCTTCAGGAATCGACCAAACAGACACTGGAGACCATGGGCAAGGTGGAGAAACGCCTGGCTGTCATCGACGAAGCCCAGAAACGCATGGAGCATCTAGGCAACGACATGGCGACGCTGAACCAGATCCTCTCCAACAAACAGAGCCGCGGCGCCTATGGCGAGATCCAGCTGAATGACATCGTCAGCGACATCATGGCGCCCGACGACTACGCGTTTCAGGCACCGCTGGGGAACGGCCGCCAGGTCGACTGTCTGCTGATGCTGCCCAACCCGCCGGGCTCGATCGGCGTCGATTCAAAGTTCCCGCTGGACGGCTATCAGCGTCTTCGCGCCGCCGAGACGCGCGAAGACCGGGAACGCGCGGCGCGCCAGTTCCGCCAGGACGTCCTGAAGCACGTCAAGGACATCGCCGCGCGTTACATCGTCGTCGGCGAAACCGCCGATCAGGCCATCATGTTTATTCCCAGCGAAGCCGTCTATGCGGAGATCCACGCAAGTTTTGGCGATGTGATCCAGGAATCTTTCCGCTGCCGCGTGTTCCTCGCCTCACCGACGACACTGATGGCGCTCCTTAACACCATCCGCTCGGTCTTGAAGGACGCGCGCATGCGCGAACAGGCCGGCCTGATCCAGCAGGAACTGATGAAGATGATGCAGGACGTCAACCGCCTGGGTGACCGTGTGGATAAACTGCAGCGCAACTTCGAGACTGCCTACAACACCGTGCGCGAGGTCCGCACGTCGACCGACAAGATCACCACCAAGGTCGGTCGCATTGCAGAACTAGAACTTGAATCCGAGGATGACGACAACATTGTCGTCGGCCCCCGGCTCGTGGGAAACTAGGATCGCGAGTAAGGGGTTTTGGGGAAACAACCCACCTAGGGGGCGTTTATGAGCGGCTTGGCCATCTTCATTGTGGTCCTGGTTGTCCTGATGCTGATCCTGGTGTCGATGTCGGTCGTCACCGTGCGTCAGGGGTTCGAGTATACGCTGACCCGGTTCGGCCGTTACACACGCACGCTGCGTCCGGGCCTTTCCATTATCGTTCCGGTGATGGATCGTATCGGCCAGAAGGTCAACATGATGGAGACCGTGCTCGACGTGCCCGAGCAGGAGATCATCACCCGCGACAACGCCATGGTCGCGGTCGACGGTGTCATCTTCTTTCAAGTCCTGGAGGCGGCCAAGGCAGCCTATGAGGTGACCGATCTCGAGATCGCCATCCTGAACCTGACCATGACCAACATCCGGACCGTCATGGGCTCAATGGATCTGGACGAACTGCTGTCTCATCGCGACCGCATCAACGCCAAGCTTCTGGTGGTGGTGGACGAGGCGACTTCGACCTGGGGCGTCAAGGTGACCCGCATCGAGATCAAGAAGATCCAACCGCCGAACGATCTCGTCGCCTCGATGGCGCGCCAGATGAAAGCAGAACGCGACAAACGCGCGACCATTCTGGATGCCGAGGGCGTGCGCCAGGCCCAGATCCTGCGGTCGGAGGGCGAGAAACAGGCAGCGATCCTGGAAGCCGAGGGCCGGCGCGAAGCCGCGTTCCGCGACGCCGAGGCACGCGAGCGTCTGGGCGAAGCCGAAGCGCAGGCGACCCACGACGTCTCCCAGGCGATCGCCGAAGGCAACCTGCAGGCGGTCAACTACTTCGTTGCGCAGAAATATGTCGACGCGGTCGCCCGCTTCGCCCATTCACCCAGCGAAAAGGTTCTCTTCCTGCCCATGGAAGCCTCCAACGTCATCGAGACGATCGACGGTGTCGCCCGGCTTGCCGAGGCGGCCGCCGACAACGAAGCGCGGGAGGGCTGAGCCATGGAAGGCATTGCCATCTTTGCCCTGGTTCTGATCGTTCTCGTCATCATTCTCGTCGTCATGGCGGTCAAGACGGTGCCCCAGGGAGCCGAGTATACGGTCGAGTTCTTCGGTCGCTATACGAAGACACTGCGGCCCGGCCTGCACATCATCACGCCGTTTGTCGAGCGCATCGGCTCGCGCATGAACATGATGGAGCAAGTGCTGGAGGTGCCGGAGCAGCAAATCATCACCAAGGACAACGCCATGGTCGCGGTCGACGGCGTGGTGTTCTTCCAGGTGCTGGAGGCAGCCAAGGCGGCCTATGAGGTCAACCGACTGGAACATGCCATCCTGAACCTCACCATGACCAACATCCGCACGGTCATGGGATCGATGGTGCTCGACGAGCTACTCTCACAGCGCGACCGCATCAACAGCGCCATCCTGGGCGTGGTCGACGAGGCGACCTCGACCTGGGGCGTCAAGGTGACACGCATCGAGATCAAGAACATCGACCCGCCGCGTGATCTCGTCGACTCGATGGCGCGCCAGATGAAGGCCGAACGCGATAAACGCGCGACCATTCTGGACGCAGAAGGCGACCGCCAAGCCGAAATCCTGCGCGCCGAGGGCGAGAAGCAGGCAGCGATCCTGGAGGCCGAGGGCCGGCGCGAGGCCGCGTTCCGCGACGCCGAAGCGCGCGAACGCCAGGCCAAGGCCGAAGCCAAGGCGACCCACGACGTCTCCGCCGCCATCGAGGCCGGCAATACGCAGTCGGTGAACTATTTCATCGCGCAACGCTATGTCGACGCGCTCGGTCAGTTCGCCGACGCACCGAACCAGAAGATTCTGTTCCTGCCGGTCGAATCGGCCGATGTCATCGGCGCGGTCGGTGGGCTCGCCGAGATCGCGCGCGAGGCATTCGGTGGCTCCGGCGGCAACACGAGCCCGGCGGTGAGCGAACGGAAAACGCAACGGCGCGGCACGACGCCGGTGCGCGAGCCGACGTCCAGCGTGCCGACGACATCATCGCGCCCGGCCGCGACACGCGATCCCTGGGGACCACGGGAATGAGGACCTAAGCGATGTTTCAGGCGCTGTTCTTTTGGCACTGGTGGGTGATTGCCGCCTTCCTGATCATTCTCGAACTGACTGTCGCCGGCACCTACTTCTTTCTGTGGCTGGCGGCCGCGGCCGGCGTCACCGGTCTTGTCGCGGTGCTGGCACCCGGACTGAGTTGGGAGATCCAGGTTCTCATCTGGGTCTTGCTCTCGGTCGCCTCAGTCTTTGCCTGGCGCCACTTCAAACCGAACCTCAACCAGCCGACCGACCAGCCCGCGCTCAATCGCAGGGGCACGCAGTATGTCGGCCGCGTCTTCACGCTGGAGACGGCGATCGTCAACGGCGTCGGCAAACTGACCGTTGCCGACACGACGTGGAAGATCAGAGGCCCGGACACGCCGGCCGGCACCCAGGTCGAGGTGACGGCGGTCGAAGGCACGTCGCTGATCGTGCAACCCGCCGGGAGTCCGGAAGCGGCCTGAGGTGAACATTGCGCCCGCTCGCGCGGGCCGTGGCCAGTCCACTCCCCCGCCGTCCGGGGCAAAACGCCGAGAGGCGCTTTCGGCGATGCCGCCCATGGCAGCATCCTAGGGGTGGTCGGGCGTGGGGAATGGGCTGGTGATGCCGACTAAACCGGACACCTCCTAAATCAGGGCGCGCACCACGAGCGCCGCCGATAGCGCCATCAGGACGAACAGCGCAACCCGCTTGAACGTCTCGACATCGGTCTTCACGAAACCCCGATGCCCCACCAACACACCGATCACGAGCACGGGCAAGAACACCAGCGTGCGCCACATGACCTCGCTGCCGATCAGTCCCTGGCTGGCGAACATGGCCGCGCCGACCGCGTCCGTGCCAATAAAGAACGCGATGATGGACGCGCGCCCGGCAACAACGCCAATGGGTGACGAGAAGTAGAACAGGATTACCGGCGGGCCAACGATCCCCATGCTGCCGTTGAGCACGCCGGCCATCGCGCCGACACAGAGCGTTGCCGCGCGGCTGGGCTCCCGCTTCAAGGCGAAACCGCGCAAGATCAGAATCGCGGCGACGAACACCACGGCTGCAAGACCGACTCGTATGGGATCGGCGGGCATGTGCGATAAGCCGTAGATGCCGAGTGGCGTTGCGATCCAGACGCCAATCAGCAGCGTCAGGATCGATTTCCAGCGGATGTCGTGCCAGATCTGCGGTAGCAGGACCACACTGGTTACCACCTCGAACATCAGCACCATCGGCACGACACCGAGTGGCGGCAGCACGAGCGACAAGCTCGTGACCCACAGCATCGAGGCGCCGAACCCGGTGTAGCCTTTGAGGTAGGCCCCCGCGATAACCGCCAGGACACAAAACACCAACGTACCGGCATCAAGGCCCAAAGCTAAAAGCAGGTCCGCCGTCATTGATCGCCGCCTTCTAGACAGTCCGCGATAGGTTCCGAGGCATTGTCGGCAGTTGCGGGCCATCAGCCAAACGAATAGCTTTGATCACACCATCAACCCCATTGATGACGAGGCATTATGCCGGCCCAGTTCGAAAGCGATCTCCTCAGAACCTTCGTCGCTATCATCGACACCGGCAGCTTCACGCTCGCCGCCCGTCAAATCGGCCGCACCCAGTCGGCGGTGAGCATGCAGATGAAGCGCCTGGAGGATCTCGCGGGTACACCGCTGCTGCTGCGCGGCGACGGCGCGGTGCGTCCGTCCGACGCCGGCGAAAAACTGCTGGAGGACGCCCGGCCGATCCTGGCCCACCTGGAACGCGTCAGGACCAACTTCGACACCCGACCCATCGACGGTACGGTGCGCATCGGCATTCTGGCGGAATACGGCGCGACCTTTCTGCCGCGCATCCTCGGCCGGTTCGCCGAGAGCAACCCCAAGGTCGAGGTCACCGTCAAATGCGCCCACTCCGGCATTCTCTATGACGCCCTGGAGCGGGACGAGCTGGACCTCGCTGTCGTGCTCGACAAACCGGGACAGAGAGGCGGCACGATCCTGATGCGCGATCGCACATTCTGGGCGGTGTCGAAACACCACAGGACACACAAACTCGATGTCCTGCCCGTCGCGCTCTTCGATCCCGGCTGCTGGTGGCGCGACTGGGCGCTCGACACCCTTCGCCGCATGAAACGCCCCTACCGGACCGCCTACACGAGCGACAACAATTTCAACCTGAAGGCCGCCGTCAGCGCCGGACTGGCGATCGGCGCCCTGACCGACAGCATGCTGCCCGCCGACTGCCGCCCCCTCCTGCCCGCCGACGGCTTTCCCAATCCCATCGACTCGAACGTCACGCTACGCAAACGCGCCAATGCGGCATCAAAGGCCATCTCGGCCATGGCCGACTCGATCAAGACAGAGGTCGGGCTAGCCGAAAGCCGGGTCAGCGATCGCGAGTGATAGCCTGGCGCGGATCTAGAGTTCGCGCCGTGCCTTGAGCGCCGCGCCCAAAGTGCCTTCGTCCAGATAGTCGAGCTCGCCGCCGACAGGTACGCCGAGCGCCAGGCGCGAGACCTTGACGCCAGCACCATCCAGGCGGTCGGTGACGTAGTGGGCGGTGGTCTGGCCGTCGACCGTGGCGTTGGTGGCCAGGATGACTTCCTTGACCGTCTCGTCGCTCGCCCGGGTCACCAGATCGGCGATACGCAGATCCTCCGGGCCGACGCCATCGAGCGCCGAGAGCGTGCCACCGAGGACGTGATAGAGGCCGCCGAAGACACCGGCGCGTTCCATGGCCCAGAGGTCGCCAACCTCCTCGACGACGCAGATCTGGCTCTTGTCGCGCTGGGGGTCTCGGCAAATGCCGCAGGGGTTGGTGGTGTCGAGATTGCCGCATACCGAGCATGTTGAGACCGCAGCAGCGGTCTCCTCCAGGGCCGTTGCCAGCGGTGTCAGCAGCGTGTCGCGTTGCTTCAGGAGATGCAGCACCGCGCGGCGTGCCGAACGCGGCCCAAGCCCCGGCAGTTTGGCCAACAGCGCGGCCAGGCGTTCGACTTCCGGTCCGCCCATCCGTTAGGTGCTCAAGGTTCTGGCGGGATTCGCATTTCTCCCTCTCCCCGACGAGGGAGAGGGTCGGGGTGAGTGGGAGCGCGCGTCTGCGCGCAAAGATGTCAGAGCATGGTGCTTCACCCGCCGTCACCCCTCACCCAGCTCCGGCTAGGGCGCTGACGCGCCCAAGCCTGCGCAACCCTCTCCCACAAGGGGAGAGGGGATAACCGGAAGGTGCTATGCGATGGCGAGATCATTCAAAACGGCAGGTTCATGCCGGGCGGCAGATTGAGGCCGCCGGTGAGCTTGCTCATCTCTTCCTTCACGTGCTCCTCGACGCGGGTGCGCGCGTCGTTGACGGCGGCGACGATCAGATCCTCCAGGACCTCGGTATCGCTGGGGTCGATCAGGGTCGGATCGATCTTTAGACGCCTCAATTCGTGCTTGCCGCTCATGACCGCGGTCACCATGCCGGCACCGGCGCTGCCTTCGACCTCGGCATCGGCCAGGCGTTCCTGCATTTCGGCCATCTTGCTTTGCAGCTCTTGGGCCTGCTTCATCATCTTGCCAAGGTTCATGGCTCAATCCGGTTCGTTGGTGGTGGGGTCAGATCTATCATGGACGCCGACGACGCGGGCGCCGGGAAAGGTCTCCAGCGCCTCGGCCACCAGCGGGTCTTGTTCGGCCTCCTTGCGGCGCTGCTCCTCGGCCTGACGTTCCTGCTCGGCAACCGTCGCTTCACCGGCTTCCGACGATACCGCGACGATCCAGCGGTTGCCGGTCCATGTCTCCAACCGGCGGGCCAGCTGCTGGGCGAGGTCGCGCGGCGCGTCGCCGTCGGGCCGGAACTCCAGGGTGCCGGGCTCCAGGCGCACCAGATGTACATTGTTGCGCAATTGGGCGCACAGAATGCCCTCGCGGTGTTCTTCGGCAAGCGCGATGAGATCGGCGAAGCTGTTGATCTCGGCCTTGGGTTGGGGCGGTTCAACGGGGGCTGGCGCCGGGGCGCTCTGGACGGCGGGTTTGGATGAGACCGGCTGCGCCGGCGCCGGCGCCGGTTGGGCAGGTGCGGCCTTGGGCGTGGACAAAACCGCCGCGCTCGTCCCCTCCGTCAGGGCCTTGATGGCGTCGGCCGGGCTCGGCAGGTCGGCGGCATAGGCAAGGCGCACCAGCACCATCTCGACCGCCTGCATAGGCTGGGGCGCCTGGCGCGCCTCGCCGATGCCCTTCAACAGGATCTGCCAGGCGCGCGTCAGCACGGGCATTGAGAGGCGTTTGGCGAGGTCACCGCCGCGGTCCCGCTCCAGCTGCGCGACCGCCGCACCTTCCACCGAGTCCGGTGAGACCTTCAGGCGGGTCAGCCAATGGGTGAGGTCGAGCAGATCCTGGAGCACGATCTGGGGATCGACCCCGGCGGCATACTGGCGCTCCAGGTTATCCAGGGCGCCCGCGATATCGCCCGCCATCAAGGCTTCGTAGAGATCGAAGGTCTGGCCACGATCGGCCAAGCCCAGCATGTCACGCACCTGCGATTCGGTAACCTCCTCGCCGCCCTGGGCCATCGCCTGATCCAGGATCGACAACCCGTCACGGGCCGAGCCGTCGGCGGCACGCGCAATCAGCGCCATCGCCTCGGGCGTCACCTTGCCGCCCTCCTGCTCGACCAGGCCTGAGAAGTAGTCGGCGAGAACACCGGCATCGATGCGGCGCAGATCGAAGCGCTGGCAGCGCGACAGGATCGTCGCCGGGATCTTCCTGAGCTCCGTGGTCGCGAAGACGAACTTAAGATGCTCCGGCGGTTCCTCCAGCGTCTTCAGGAGCGCGTTGAAGGCGCCGGTCGAGAGCATATGGACCTCGTCCATCACGTAGACCTTGTAGCGCGCGGAGACGGGCCTGTAGCGCGAGGATTCCAACAGCTCGCGCATGTTGTCGACGCCGGTATGGCTGGCCGCGTCCATTTCCATCACATCGACATGGCGGTCTTCGGTAATGGCGACGCAGTTGTCGCAGACCCCGCACGGCTCGGCGGTCGGCCCGCCGGTACCGTCCGGGCCAACGCAGTTGAGCATGCGGGCGATGATGCGCGCGGTCGTCGTCTTGCCGACGCCACGCACGCCGGTCAGCAGATAGGCCTGGGCGATCCTGCCACTGGCGAAGGCGTTGCGCAGGGTGCGCACAAGCGCATCCTGGCCGACCAGCCCGTCCAGGCCGCGCGGGCGGTACTTGCGCGCCAGAACGCGATAGGTCTCGTCAGAAGTCTCGGTTTCCGCCATCGGGCCTTTTTCGGGCAGGGAAGATGGAAGACTGGACAGCGACCCGGGCCGCGAATCTCGCTACGGCTGCTTCCTTCCGGACCTGACCGGGTTCACGAGGCCGCCCGTCCGCGCCAGCCTTCCACCCGCACCATATCGAGCGCGCCGCCCCCGATGCAAGCCCCGCCCGGGGAATACCCAAAAGACCGGCAATTGCGGCGAAAAGCCCGCCATGCGAGCTTCGGGCCATGGTTGATCTGACCCACTATAGCGGCGCCGTCATCGACCGGGCCGCCGAGCGCCGCACCGACGAAACCTGGGTCGCCGCGCGCCTGGCCGACCCCGAGAGCCGGTTTATCCCCGTGTGGCGCGGCCACAGCCTGATCAACGACCTCGGCACGACCGACGCGGTCCTGCTGACGGCCGCGGAGGCGCGTGATTTCATCGATCACGCGACGGTCGCACCGATCCTGCTCGGCATGACGAACGGGCACGCGCTCTTCGCCATCGATATCTCCTATCTCGATGACAACGAAGCCGCACTGCTCGGCGGCGACGGGCACTTCGTCGAGCTCTACGGCGTCGCGACCCAGTTGGTGCGCGACGAGGCGTCGCTTCTATCCCACGCCGCCTGGCTGGTGCATTGGGCGCAGAAACATAACCACTGCGGCACCTGCGGCCGGCCGACAACGGCGGCGCAAGCCGGCCACCTGCGCCGCTGCACGGACGCGACATGCGGTGCGCTTCACTTTCCGCGCACCGATCCAGCCGTCATCGTCCTGGTTGAACACCAGGGGCGTTGTCTGCTGGCCCGCCAGCGCGGCTGGACGGGGCGGCTCCATTCATGTCTGGCTGGCTTCGTCGAACCGGGCGAAGCGGCGGAAGAAGCGGTCGTGCGCGAGGTCTTTGAAGAAGCTGGCGTGCGCGTCCATGACGTCCGCTTCCACGCCACCCAGCCGTGGCCCTATCCCTGTTCCCTGATGATCGGATTTTTTGCCCAGGCCAGCGACCCCACGATCAACATGGGCGACGACGAACTGGCCGAAGCCGGTTGGTACAGCCGCGACGACCTCAGAAGTCCCGATCTGGATATCGAACTGCCGCGCCACGATTCGATCGCCCGGCGCCTGATCGACGACTGGATTGCCAGAGGCTAATCGCTAGAGATCGCCGTTCAGCGCCGCCAGACGCTCGGATTCCTTGCGATAGGGATGCGCGTTGTAGACGCCCAAGACCCGGACCTCACGGGCAAAGAAGCGCAGTTCCTCCAGCGCCAGATGCATCGGACGGTCATCCGGGTGGCCCTCGGCGTCCAGATAGAATTGTGCTGCGACAAAGGCCCCGCCGATCATGTAGCTCTCCAGCCGGGTCAGGTTGACGCCGTTGGTCGCGAAGCCGCCAAGCGCCTTATAGAGCGCGGCTGGCACGCTGCGGACACGGAACAGGATGCTTGTCACGATCGTGCCGTCTTCAGGGTTCGGATCGACGGCATCGCGCGCCAGGATCAGGAAGCGGGTGTGATTATGCTCGGCGTCCTCGATATTGGTCTTCAGCGTATCGAGTCCATAGATCTCGCCAGCCAGCGATGAGGCGATGGCGCCATGCGCCTTGTCGCCTTGGGCGGCGACATCGCGCGCCGCGCCCGCCGTATCCGCGTGGTTCATCGGTTTGACGCCGAGTTCGCGGATCAGTTCCCGGCACTGTCCAAGCGCCATGACATGAGAGTGGACGGCAGCCAAATCATCCAGACCGGCGCCCGGCACGCCAAGCAGTTGATGTTCGACCCGCTGAAAGTGCTCGCCGACGATATGCAGGCTCGAATGGGGCATCAGGTGGTGCACGTCGCCCACCCTGCCCGCGACCGAGTTCTCGACCGGCATCATGGCCAGCGACGCCTCGCCCAGTTCGACGGCGGCGAACACGTCCTCGAACGACTCACACGGCAGGACATCCCGGTCCGGAAACGCATGCCGGCATGCAAGGTGCGAGTAAGCGCCAGGATTGCCCTGGAAGGCGATGATGTTGTCGCTGTTTGCCATGGAAAATCAGGAGGTTGCGAGCAAGGCTCTGGCCCGCTCAAGGTCCTCGGCAGTATCGACACCAAGCGGAATCGTGTCAACGCGCGCCACCGCGATCGTCATGTCGGCCTCCAGCGCGCGCAGTTGCTCGAGCTTTTCGCGCTGTTCGAGCGGGCTTGCCGGCAGCGCGACAAAACGAGCGAGCGCATCGCGGCGGAAGGCATAGAGCCCGATATGGTGATAGACCGGCCCCTCGCCTGACGGTGCCTCGGCGCGGGTGAAATAGAGGGCGCGGCCCTGGTCACCGGTCTCGTCCCAGGCGACAACGGCCTTGGTAACGTTGGGGTTGATCCGCTCTTCCGGCGACTCCGTTCGACACGCCAGCGTGGCGATATCAGCGCCACTTTCCTCAAGCGTCGCGACCGCCGTTGCGATCAGATGCGGATCAAGGGTCGGCAAATCGCCCTGCAGGTTGACCACCACGTCAAACCGCCCGTCTTGATCAAAGGTCTCCAACGCCGCGAGGATGCGGTCGGAGCCCGACGGAAGGTCCGTATCGGTCAAGACGGCCTGCCCGCCGACCTCGGTCACCGCGTCGGCGATTTCCGCCTCTCCAGCGGCCACAATGGCCGGCCCGACACCCGATTCCATGGCCCGGCGCCAGACATGCACGATCATCGGCTCGCCATGGATGTCGGCCAGGGGCTTGCCCGGCAATCTTTGGGACGCCATACGGGCCGGAATCATTATAATGGGAGTCACAGGTCTAGCGCCCATAGGGGTTGAACACAGGTCCGTGACATGGCTAATCTCCGCCGCGTTCTCACGGGTCACCGGGAAGGTCGGTACACATGGAATCCCTTGAATTCAACAAGATTGCTGCTGCGGTCCTGACGGCAGTCCTGATCGTGGTTGCCGTCAGCAAGCTGGGCGGGATTCTCTACCACGCCGATTCGCCCGATGAGATGTCCTACATCGTCGAAACCGACGATCCGAGTGGCATCGTGTCAGACGACACGGCGCCGGCCATGAGTTTCGATCAACTGCTGGCGGTTGCCCTGCCCGATGGCGGCGAGCGGATTTCGCGCAAGTGCACGTCCTGTCACACCTTTGAGGCGGGCGGTGCGGCCAAACAGGGGCCGAACCTGTGGAACATCGTGGGCGCCGAGGTCGCCAGCGTCCCCGGTTACGACTATTCGAGTGCGCTGCAGGGTCTGGGCGGTGTTTGGTCCTATGACCGGCTGAGCGACTACCTCGCTGGCCCCCGCGCGTACGCGCCGGGCACCAAGATGACCTTTGCCGGTATCTCCGATATGGCCGAGCGCGCCGACCTTATCGCCTGGATGCGCACCTTAAGCGACGACCCGTTACCGCTCCCTGAGGTCGTGATGGACGTTGGCGGCGCCGAGTCCGAAGGCGACGCCACCGGGACGATGGAGGACGCGTCCGGCGATGCGTCTGACGCCGGCAGCGATGCCATGGACGATGCTTCCGACGCGGCCAGTGACGCCATGGATTCAGCGTCTGATGCGGCCAGTGATACGATGGATGCAGCATCAGATGCCGCCGACGATGCGATGGACGCGGCGTCCGATGCCGCCGACGCGGTTGGCGATGCGGCGGATGATGCCGCCGATGCGGTCGGCGACGCAGCTGACGACGCCTCGGACGCCATCGAAAACGCGACAGACGGCGACAGCAACTGACCTAACGGCTGCGCACCGAAAGGAAGTCGATGGCCGATCAGGAGACCTTGAAGCACAAGGACCTTAACGGCCGCACGATCGCCGCGTCGATCAACGACGACCTGAAGCTCAAGATCGACGAGCTTACCGAGAACGATTGGCCACCTCGACTGGTGTCCGTCACGATCGGCGATGTGGACGCGGTCGGCATCTACGTACGCAACCAGAAGCGCACCGCCGAGCGCATCGGCATTTCGTTTGAGGAACGGCACTTCCCGGCCGAGATTACCGAAGCTGAGATGCAGGCCGCGATTCAGGCGATGAACGCGAGCCCCCATGTTACCGGCATCATCATCCAGCGGCCGGTACCCAAGCATCTCAACGTCAAGCTGCTGCAATCCTCGATCCATCCCTTGAAGGATGTCGAGGGCCTGCACCCCGCGTCGATCGGCAACATCGTCTACAACGAGCTGGTGCTGGGCCCGTGTACCGCGATGGCGTCGGTCGAGATGTTGAAGCGTACGGGCTTGGAGTTGCCGGGCATGGAGGTGGTCGTCATCGGCCATTCGGAGATCGTCGGAAAACCGATCGCCTTTCTCCTGATGGCAGAGGGCGCGACCGTGACCGTCTGCCATCACCTGACCCGCAACCTCGCCGTCCATTCCCGCCAGGCCGACGCGGTTTTTGTCGCGGTCGGCAAACCGGGCCTGGTTACCGGCAACATGATCAAGCCGGGCGCCGCCGTCATCGACATCGGCATCAATCAGATCGAAGGGCCGGAGGGCCAGATGCTGACGGTCGGCGATTGCGAGTATGAATCCTGCCGCGACGTCGCCGGATGGATCACGCCGGTGCCAGGCGGTGTCGGACCGGTGACGGTTGCCATGCTGATGCAAAACACCGTCACCGCCGCCCATCGCCAGATGGACTATTACCGCTCCGAATACGCGGCGAACGCCTGGACCACGGTGCCCGAGGGTCGTGGCAGGTGATTACCGGAACTGAACCCGCTTACGCGTGTTCGGCACCGGCCCCCTCCCCCTCCCCCTTCCTCCGGGGCAAGACGCCGAGAGGCATTTTCGCCGAGGCCACCCGTGGCAGTATCCTCGGGGTGGCCGGGAGCGGGAGTGGGCCGGCGATGCGAACTAGATGAAAATCGCCACGGCTAGATCGACGACGACGCGCGGATATCGGGCGAGGCCTTGCGAAGCTGATCAAGCAGCGCCTGGTTGATCTCGCCGGTCACCGGCAGCTTGGCATCGGCCTGGAAGTCACGCACACCTTGGCGTGTCCCGCTGCCAGCAATGCCGTCGAGCTCGCCATAGTAGTAGCCGCGATCGGCAAGCTCGATCTGGACATCGCGAACCAGCGCCGGATCGAGAGCCGGCCCGCTGGAGCTTGTGCTGGCATAAACCTTGGGCTGGGCGAATTTCAGGTGTTCAAGGAGTTCCTTTGTCGCGAAACCGTCAACGGTTAGCCCGGCATCACGTTGATAGGCCCGGATCGCCGAACGTGTCTGCGGCCCCATTTTGCCGTCGACTGGGCCGGGGTTGTAACCATGCTCGGTCAGTTCTTCCTGAATGCTGATCATGTAGGCCTTGGCCGTCTCAGGGGCCATTTCGTCGACCGGAATATCGATCTGGGTAAGCCCGGACGGCGGCAGAGTCGGCGGCTCCAGCATGCCGGCTTGGGGTGCGGACTGAAGCGCCAAGGCGGCTAAACCCGCCATGGCAGCCAAGGCAAGGCGACGATGGGTGATCATGGACTGGCTCCTTCCATACGGTCTGCGACGTCGATGGCGCTCAATGGTACCCCTTGGGCGGCTGAAAGCCGCCTCTTTCGGCGGCGAGCAGCTCGGCAAAGCGGATTGTTGTACGATCTTCCAGGAATGGACCTATCGCCTGCAACCCCACAGGCAGACCGTCTGCCGATAGGCCACACGGGAAGGCTGTCGACGGCTGCCCGCACAAGGTGGCGAGGCCGGAGAAAAAGCAGATGTGGAGATAGTCAATCGCCACACCGTCGATATCCAGACGGCGCGCGAGCCAGGGCCGCTCGTCGTGATGGAACGCCAGGACCGGTGCGGCCGGACAAATCAGCAGATCGACATCCTGGAAGAAGCGGCGATAGGTTTCGCGATAACGCTCGCGCTCACCGAACCAGGCGATGTACTGGCCAGCGCCGGCCGCCATGCCGAGCTTGTCGGCGACAGCAAAGGCATCCTCGTTGCCGTCGGCGTCGGCCAGTTCCTGGGCACGCCGTTCGTCGCTCCAGCCCGCGGACGTAATCGCGAACATCGTGCTTCGATAGGTGCGATAAATCGCCTGCATGTCACCCCACGCCTCAGGGTTCACCTCGCGCACTGATACGCCGCAGCGGGCCAAATCCGACGCCAGCGATGCCATGGCATCGGCAATCTCGCGCTGGATAGGCAACCAGTCGGGCAAAGGCAGCATGGCGACCCGGATATCGGCGAGCCGTTCGTGGCGCGCCGGCGGCAAGTCCACGCGCCAGGCCGGTTCGAATCCCAGATCGGGGCCGACCAGGCAATCCAGCGCCAGCTCCAAGTCCCGCGCGTCCCGCGCCAGTGGCCCCCACACGGCAAGGCCGGTCGCCGCGTTGGTGTAGGGCGAAGCGAAACCGCCGCTGCGCGGCACGATCCCTTCGCTCGGTTTGTGCCCATAGATGCCGCAGAACGCTGCGGGAATGCGGATCGAGCCGCCGATATCCGACCCCAGTTCAAGCGGCGATAGACCGGCAGCAACCGCGGCCGCGCCGCCGCCGGTGCTGCCGCCCGGCGTTCGCGCGAAATCCCACGGGTTGTTGGTGACACCGAACAACTCGTTGGTTGTCTGCCAATCGGCGGCGAAGGTCGGCGTGTTGGTCTTTCCCATGATGACGGCGCCGGCGGCGCGTAGATTGGCCACCGCGCGTGCATCGGCCTGCGCGATGTTATCAAGCGGCATGGCGCCACCGCCGGTACTCGGCAGTCCATTGACGTTCATGACGTCCTTTATCGTCATCGGCAGGCCACCCAGCGGCGTGGTGATGTCGGCGGACCGGGCGGCTTCGCGAGCATGGGCGAGGCCGTCGATGACAATAGCGTTGAGTGCGGGATTGTGGCGCTCGATGCGCTGAGCGTGAAGCTCAAGCAAGTCAACTGGCGAGACAACGCCCGCCGACAGCGCCTTGCGCATGGCAACGGCACTTGAGAACGCATCGACTGTCATGCCGCTTCCGGCCGCTGTTCGGCGAGATAGTCACTGGACTGCATTTCGATCAGCCGGGACGCCGTACGTTGAAACTCGAACGACCCGTCGCCGTGAACGTAGAGTTCATCAGGCGGCGCGTCAGCCGAGCAGATCAGATTGACACGGTTTTCGTACAAGACGTCGATCAGGGTGACGAATCGGCTGGCCTGGTTTCGCTGCTCTTTGCCCATACGCGGAATGTTGTCGATGACCAGCGTGTGGAAGTGCTCGGCCAGCAGAAGGTAGTCGGCGGCGCCCAACGGTCGGTCGCAAAGCTCTTCGAAGCTAAACCGCGCGACGTGGCGGGCCTGTCGCGGCACATGAAGCTGCCGGCCCTGGACTTCCAGATCAAGCGCATGGGGGGCCTCGCCGCCGACTAGGTGATCGAAGGCATCGTCAAGCGTGCGGTCAGCTTCCTCACCCAAAGGCGTGCAATAGACGTTCGCCTGTTGCAGGAACGCCAGCCGGTAGTCTTGCTCGGCCTCCAGGTGAATCACATCCAAACGGTCTTCGATCATGTCGATGAATGGCACGAAGAGCTCGCGGTTTATGCCGCCCTTGTAAAGGTCGCGTGGCGGACGGTTGGATGTTGCGACCATGACGATGCCGCGTTCGAAAAGCTTCTTGAACAGGCGGCCTAGGATCATGGCGTCGGCGATGTCCGTGACATGCAGTTCATCGAAACACAGCAGGCTGGAGTCGTTGGCGACACCCTTGGCAACGGCTTTGATCAGATCCCGATCGTTGTCGTGACGGCCGACATTGCGTTGCTCATGGATCAGCCCGTGCACTTCCTGCATGAAGGCGTGGAAGTGGACCCGGCGCTTCGACGGCACGTCGACCGTTTCAAAGAAAAGATCCATCAACATGGACTTGCCGCGGCCAACATCACCATAGAGATAGACGCCCTTGGGCGCCGGCGCATCGTTGCGGCTGCCGAACAAGGCCCGAAAGAGACGGCCATTGCCGTTGCGCGACCCCTTACGCGACATCGCGTCGAGATCGTCACAGAGTCGCTGGAACCGCTCCATGGCGGCAAGCTGAGCGCCATCCGCTTTGATATCGCCGCCCTCGACCAAGGCGTGGTAGGCTTGCAACGGGCCGTTTGCCATGAAATCACTGCACAAACACGAAACCGGCCCTCGGTTTAGCCGAGCCGGCGGCCATCCGCAATTAGAGCAGATCCTGTCTTGACGGGATCGCTTCGCGATTCCGTCAAGACTGGTGAATCTGCTCTACTCTCCGAGTCAGAGCGGATTCACGCGTTTAGCTGGAACCGTCAAACGGTTCCAGCTAAACACGATCCGCTCTAGGGGGAGGATTAGATGAGCGATCTCGATCTGAGTTTCACGCCAGCCAAGGAGTTGGCGCGCCGCATCCGGGCCAAAGAGATGTCGCCGGTCGACATCGTCCAAAACAGCCTGGATCGGATCGGCGAGATCAACCCGACCCTCAACTGCTTCTGTTTCGTGTATCCGGAGGAAGCGGTCGCCAAGGCCAAGGAAGCCGAGGCGGCGGTGATGCGCGGCGACGCTGTCGGCCCGCTGCATGGCGTTCCCATCGCGATCAAGGACTTCACGCCGACCAAGGGCAAAACGACGACCATGGGCAGCAAGGTCTATCGCGACTGGGTGCCCGATGATGACGCGCAGATCGTCAAGGACCTGACCGGCGCCGGCGCGATTATGGTCGGCAAGACGACGACGCCGGAGTTCGCCCATTCCAGCTTCACGCACAGCCCCCTTTGGGGCGTTACGCGCAGTCCCTGGGACCCCACCCGCACACCGGGCGGTTCGTCGGGCGGCTCCGGCGCCGCCGTCGCGTCCGGCTGCGTGCCGTTTGCCGAAGGTTCGGACATGGGAGGTTCGGTGCGTATTCCCGCGTCGTTCTGCGGCATTGTCGGCCTGAAGCCGAGCCTGGGCCGCATTCCGATGACCGTGTTGCCGACCGTTTTCGACAACATCTCGCACTTCGGCCCGCTGGCCCGTACCATCGACGATGCCGCCATGTTCCTGGCCGCGGCCCAGGGGCCTTTCGAACGTGACATCATGTCCAACCCCCTGCCCCTCGACGTTCCAGATTCAATCAGCAGCGACGTCAGCGGGATGACCATCGCGCTCGACATGGATCTTGGTTTCTATGCGGTCGACAACGAGGTCGCCGCCAACGTGATGGCCTGTGTCGACGTCTTGCGCGACGCTGGCGCCACGGTCGAGGAGGTCGATCTGGGCTGGACCCGAGAGGTCTCCGATTCCTGGGATGAGTACTGGACCGTCTATCTGGCGGCGTTCTTCGGTCAGCATCTTGACGAACGGCGCGACGACCTCGATCCAACCATTGTTAAGATGTTCGATCATGCGCGGACAGTTGACGCGATCACCCTCAAACGGCTTGAGTTCGTCCGCACCGAGCAGTGGCTCAGTCTGTGCGACGTGTTTGAACGCTACGATGCCCTACTCTGCCCGACCACGCCCATTCCCGCGCCATCTGCGGAGAAAACCGAAGGCGAGATGTCGGGCGAAGATGCCGACGGCAAGATGCTCTGCGCTGAAATGACGCCGCCCTTCAACAATATCGCGCAATGCCCGGCACTCTCCGTACCGTCAGGGTGGGCGGGGAACGGTCTGCCGACCGGCTTGCAGATTGTCGGCCATCGGTTCGACGACCTGACCACGCTTCGCATCGGCGCGGCGATCGAGAAACATCGTCCGTGGGCCGACAAACGACCACCAATCTAAGCCTGTTCAGTCTTTTCTTAGCCGGCCAATGCCCGCGCCGAGCAGCACCAGCCAGCCCAGGATGAAGGCGATGCCACCAAAGGGCGCGGCCATCGTGATGCCGGACCAGCCGGCCGCGACCGAGAGGTAAAGAGAGCCGCAGAAAAGCAGGATGCCGGCGAAATAGAGGCAACCGGCGAGGTTGGCCAGTTTGTACCGTGTGGTCGTCGAGATCCACGCCACCGCCAGAAGCGCGAGCGCGTGCCACATCTGATAACGCGCGGCCGTCGCGACGGTCTCGCCACCGGCGTCTTGGGCGACATGCGCGGCCATGGCGCCGGCCGCGACCGCGATGGCGCCGTTCAGGCCAGCCAGGACGAGCCAAATACGCGCCGACACGGTGGTCAGACCATCACCGTGCGCCATCACATGTCGTGGCGGTATTCCAGATTGAACATGATCCAAATGGTGCCACCGACCATCAGGAAGACCAGCACGCAGGCAAAGGCCAGGGCCAGGATGTTCTCGCGCGGTGTTTCCTTCAAACTCAGATTCAGGAAGTAACGCAGGTGCACGAAGACCTGCACGACCGCCGCAATCGCGATGACAAAGAACATCGTCACGCGCGGCAGCGCCCCCATCGCGACCAGCACGAACGGAATGGCGGTCAAGATGACGGCGAGCACAAAGCCGATCAGGTAGTTCTTCAGGCTGTGGCCACCGCTGACGGTCGCGTGTTCCATCTACATGATCCCCGGCAGGTAGACGACCGAGAAGATCCCGATCCAGACGATATCTAGGAAGTGCCAGAACAGGCCCAGGCGGAACAGGCGCGACGTGACGGGCATGGTGAGCCCTTTCACGGCCACCTGCAGTCCCAGGATGATGATCCAGACAAGACCCAGGCTGACGTGCAGGCCGTGGGTCCCGACCAGGGTGAAGAAGGCCGAGAGCGAACCGCTGCCGCCCGGCCCGGCGCCCGCCGCGATCATGCCGGCGAACTCCATGATCTCCATGGCGACGAAGCCGGCGCCCAGCACGAAGGTGACCGCGAGCCACAGGAGAACCTGTCCCTTCTTGCCTTGGATCATCGATATGGTGGCGACGCCGAATGTCAGGCTGCTGACCAGAAGCAATGCCGTCTCGCCCGCCGTATGCCAGAGATCGAACAGCGATTTGGGCGCGGGCGCCGAGGCGATGTTGGGCGCCATTACCACATAGGTCGCGAACAGCAGCGCGAAGATAATGGCGTCGGTCATCAGGTAGAGCCAGAACCCGAACGCCCGTTCCTCGTACGCCTCCTCTTCCGGTCCGCGACGTTGCGGGTTCATCGCGACATCCGCGCTCATGATGCACTCCCCGGCGCCGGCGCGGCCTGCGGACTTGCCGCGGGGTCGCCCGTGTCGTGGCGCGGCACACGCGCGAGATCGTTGAAGCGTTGCTCCTCGATCGCGGCGACCTCGTCGGCGGTGATGACGTAGTCCGTGTTTTCCATGCTGCTGCGCACCACGACCACGATGCCGATCACCAGCAGACTGAGGGCCGCCAGCCACCAGATGTACCAGATCATGGCGAAGCCAAGGACGAAGGAGAAGGCGCCCGCGATGACACCCAGGCTCGAATTTCTCGGCATCACGATATCGGTGTAACCCGACGGTCTCTGATACGCGGTACCGTCCACCTTCATCTTCCAGAAGGCGTCAAGGCTGTCGACCTTGGGTATGACGGCGAAGTTGTAAGGCGCGGCCGGTGACGACGTCAGCCATTCCAGCGTACGACCGTTGAAGGGATCGCCGCTGAGGTCACGCGTTTTCTCACGCTCTTTGATACCGACCAGCAACTGCATCGCCATGCAGACGACACCGGCCAGAATGACCGCGGCACCGATGGCGGCAATGATCAGGTAAGGCTGCCACGCAGCGATCTCATAACGCTCCATGCGCCGCGGCATGCCGAGCAGGCCCAGGAAGTAGAGCGGCATGAAGGCAAGGTAGAAACCGATGATCCAGCACCAGAAGGCACGAATGCCCCACTTGGCGCTGAGTTGGAACCCGATCGCCTTGGGGAACCAGTAGATCAGGCCAGCGACATAACCGAACAGCACGCCGGGAATGATCATGTTGTGGAAGTGGGCGACCAGGAAGGTCGTGTTGTGCATCAAATAGTCGACGGGCGGGATGGCGAGCAACACGCCGGTAACGCCGCCGATGACGAAGGTCACGATGAAGCCGATCGTCCAGTACATCGTCGGATCGAACGTGATGCGCCCGCGATACATGGTGAACAGCCAGTCGAACACCTTCACGCCCGTCGGCACGCCGATGATCATTGTGGCGATGCCGAATATCGCGTTGACATTGGCGCCCGCACCCATCGTGAAGAAGTGGTGCAGCCAGACTGAAAACGAGAGAATGCCGATCGCGGCCGTCGCGAAGACCAGCGATTTATAGCCGAACAGAGCCTTGCGCGAGAACGTCGCGACGACTTCCGAGAACACACCAAAGGCCGGCAGGATCAGGATGTAGACCTCGGGATGGCCCCAGATCCATAGCAGGCTGATGAAATTCATCATGTTGCCGCCATCGGCATTCGTGAAGAAGTGCATATCGAGGTAGCGGTCAAGAGCGAGTAGGCCGGTGGCGACGGTCAAGGCGGGAAATGCAAACGCCATGAGCACGCTGCTGACCAGAACGGTCCAGGTGAAGAGCGGCATGCGCAACAGCGTCATGCCCGGCGCTCGTCGTTTGAGGATCGTGACAATGAAGTTGATACCGGTCAGCGTTGAGCCGATCCCGCTTATCAACACAGCCCACAACCAGTAATCGACGCCGACGCCAGGCGAATACTCAAGCCCCGAATAGGGCGGGTAACCGGTCCAGCCGGCGGTCGAAAACTTGCCGATCACCAGGGACACCAGCACCAGGCCCGCACCCGATGAGGTGAACCACAGGCTGAGAGAGTTCATGAACGGAAAGGCGACGTCACGCGTGCCGATCTGCTGCGGCACGATCAGGTTGAAAAGCCCCGTCATGAACGGCATGGCCATGAAAAAGATCATGATCGTGCCGTGAGAACTGAACACCTGATCGAAATGGCCAGCCGGCAGGTAACCACCGGAATCGTAGGCGAAGGCCTGCTGGCTGCGCATCATCAGGGCATCGACAAAACCGCGTACCAGCATCAGAAGCGCAAGCGCGATGTACATGACGCCGATACGCTTGTGATCGAGGCTGGTCAGCCACTCGCTCCAGAAGTAGCCCCACTTCTTGAACCAAGTCAGCAGAACGAAGATGACGACACCGCCCAGGACCGTGACGCCCGCACCGCCCATGGCGATCCAGCTATAGAACGGCAACGCATCGATCGTCAGTCTACCGAGCATCCCTATTCCTCCACACCGGTCACGGCGCCGTGCATGTGCCCTGGGGCGTGCATGTATTTCATCATGATCGTGTCGAACAACCCGGCTTCGTAAGACGCGTAGTGCGTTATCGGATGCGCGGTGCTGGGTTTGGCGAGCTCTTGATAGGTTGCATCATCCAGGGTCAAGCCAGACTGCTTGACGGTCTCGACCCAGGCATCGAAGTCTTCCTGCGTCGCGGCGATCACGTCGAAGTACTGTTGCGAGAAACCCTTGCCGCTGTACTGGGCGTTTCTGCCGACAAACTTGCCGGGCTCCCAGGCCAGCAGGTTGAGCTCTGTCTGCATACCCGCCATGGCGTAGATCTGACTGCCGAGCGCCGGCACGTAGAACGAGTTCATGACGGTGTCGGACGTGATGATGAGTTCCAGCGGCACGCCGCTGGGAAAGACCAGCTCATTGACACTGGCGACACCCTGATCGGGGTAGAGAAACAGCCACTTCCAATCCTGCGCGACCACCTCGACGACAAACGGTTCGGCACCCGATTCTGTTTCGATCGTCTTGTAGGGGTCGAGCTTGTGGGTATAGATCCAGACATAGGTGCCGACGGTGACGATGATCGCGGCCGGCACAAGCCATGTGACGGCGTCAAGTCCGGTCGACTGCCAGTTCGGCATGTAGCGCGCTTTTTTGTTAGTCGCCCGATAACGTGGGATGAACCAGGCGGCCATGAGCCAGACCGGGATGACGACGATCATCATGATCGCCAGCGTCTCCAACATCAGATTGCGTTCGATCTCGGTAACCGGTCCCTTGGGATCGAGGACAGGGCTCTCAGCCAAGCCGCATGCCGCCAAGACAAACGCCAAGCCCACCAAGACGATGCAATGCAATGATCTCAAAGAAGTCCCCCGCGTCACCCAACCACGCTCCACGGGCGACCATAGCACAACCGCCGGATGCGCGTTATCGCACAGCGTCGAACATTTGGATTTTCTGACACGTAGCGACGCCCCCAATCCGTCGCGCGTCGGTGACGCGGCTAGTTCAGCGCCTGGCGCAGCTTGTTGAGCATGCGTTCGACCTCGGCCTTATCGGCGCCGCGTGGCCCGGACTGCAAGTAGCTCGCGAGCGCCTCGATAGCCGCCCCGACATTGCCGATATGCGCTTCGACCATGCCCAGATCGCGTTGCAGATTGGTGGCATCCGGCGCGATCGCAATCATGCGACGCGTAATCTCGGCGCCGCGTTCCAGCTCACCGGCCTGGATCGAACGCGTTCTCGTGTTGTTGAGCAACCGAAGCAGGATGTCGCGGTTGCTGACCGCCTCGAACCAGCCCTGTTCAACCTCGGCTTCGGGTCCGAACACGGTCTTCGCCAACGCCCGGATATCCTGTGGCTCCATGACACGACCGCCCTCGAAGGGATCGATGATCAACCGCGCCCCCTGCCCCTCCAAACGGACCAGGAAGTGCGAGGGAAAGTTCAGACCGGTAACATGCCATCCCATGGCGCGTGCCGTATGCATGTAAAGTACACCCAACGACACGGGAATTCCCTTGCGCCGGTCGATCACACTCATCAGATCGGCGTTGCGCAGGTCGTCATAGCTTTCCTGATCGCCGGCATAGCCGTGCCGTTCGTAGAGCACGCGGGCAAGCGCCCAGGCCCGGCCGTCGAGATCGCCGCCGCGATGTCCCAGGGCCGCCGCGTCGGCCGCCAACGCCGCCAGATGTGAACGATAGGGTTCCAGAGACACGTCGTCCCGGTCGAGCGCCGCGAGAGTCAACGCGGCGGCGCCAAGATCGATGGCATCGTCCGCCAACTGGCCGATGTCCTCAATCTGCTGCGGTAACCTGGATCGTTCTGACACGCTCTAACCCACCACGGCTTTCGAAACCACGTTGATCATGGCACATTCTAACCGGTGCGCACACCGATGGAAGCCTGGGAAATCTGACGCGGTCGGCCCGTTGTTCACAAACTTTGCACACACCAGCCAAGCGTCATGACAGACAACCTTGGACCCTGCCCGCTGTGCGGTCGCGTGATGATTGACGGTCCGAGTGTCGACCGTCATCACTGGGTGCCGAAGTCAGCCGGCGGCAAGCACCAATCGCCGCTTCACAAGGTATGTCACCGGAAGGTGCATGCGGTGTTGGACGAGACTGATCTGGCGCGCCACTACAACACGCCGGAAGCGTTGCGCGGCCATCCCGAGATCGCGAAGTTCATACAGTGGGTGCGTCGTAAACATCCCGAATGGATCGACTGGCACCGCTCGCCGCGGCGACGCTAGTCCGCGACGATAACCCGCGCATCGTGCTCGACCGGAAAGTTGACCGAACGCGCGATGAAACAGACTTCGTGCGCCTTCTTGTGAAGCGCGTGCGCCTTGTCCAAGTCGGTGCCCGAGGCGACTGTCACGGACGGTCGCAACATGACCGAACGGAACTGTCCGGCGCCACGTTCTTCAACCATGACCCCTTCGGCCGCGTCTTCGTATGCGATCACCTCGACACCGTCGAGCGCGCAACATGCGAGATAGCTCAGCATGTGGCATGACGACAGCGCAGCGACCATGAGATCTTCGGGATTGACCAGGGAGGCGTCGCCAAGAAACGTGGTGTCCGCCGAGCCGGTCAATGTCAGCTTGTCGCCGATCTGCTGGTCATAGGTCCTCGAATAGCTCTTGTAGTTGACGGTGGAGCCTTCGGCGGCGCCGGTCCACTCGGTGACGACACGATAGCTATGCTCACGCTGCATGATACGACCTCTCATGGCTTGGCGTTGATCGGCGGGCGTGGTCTATAAGGGATCGTACAGTCCGGAGACCAGGTATTTCTCTCATCGATGACGACACACCACCGCCGACGGCGACGACGCCGCAGGCACGGCGTCGCGCATTTCGCCTGTTGTTCGTCTCGCTGACGTGTCTGGGCATGGGCCAATCTCTGCTGCTTTCAATCCTGCCGCCGCTATCGCGCGAGCTCGCCATGCAGGAATGGCAGGTGGGCGCCGTCTTCGCGCTATCGGCTATCTTGTGGATCGTGGCCAGCCCCTTTTGGGGGCGGCGCAGCGACCGCATCGGTCGCAAGCCGGTCATTCTGATTGGGCTCGCCGGATACACGGTTTCCATGGTGTTGCTCGCGATCGTGATTCAGGCCGGCATCAACGGTGCGCTGGTCCTGGCCGTCGCATTCCCGCTGATGGTCGTCACGCGTGCCATTTTCGGCATGTTCGGCTCGGGCACCTTTCCGGCATCGCAGGCCTATGTCGCCGATCGCACAACGCGCCGCGAGCGGACGTCTGCGCTGTCGACCATCGGTGCGGCGTTCGGTGTTGGCATCATTGTCGGTCCGGGCATCGGCGCCTTGCTGGTCGACCTGGGGGCACTCGCGCCGCTCTATGTCGTCGCGGGCCTGGCCTTCTGCAGCGCAATCGCGTGCTGGTTCATGCTGCCAGAACGAACGCCACCGCGCGGCAAGCGGATGCCACCACGCGTGCGAACCTGGGACCGACGCATCAGGCCGTTCGTCATCGCGTCGATACTCATGGTCACATGTCAGGCCGGCACCATGCAGTCCGTTGGGTTCTACATGATCGACCTGCTTGAGTATGGCGCCGACCAGGCGGTGCGTCAGGTCGGTCTGGGGCTGACCGTCTCCGCCGCGGCGGCGCTGGTGGTGCAGCTCTTTATCGTCCAGCGATTTCAGCCCTCGCCACGCGTGCTGCTCTATGGCGGTGCCGGGATCAGCCTGGTCTGTTTCGTACTGTTCGCACTCAGCAACAGCTATCTGCCGATCATGCTGGCCCTGGTCATCCTGGGATTCGGTCACGGCATGCTGCGACCCGGCATCGCGGCCGCCGGGTCGCTCGCCGTCAATCCCGATGAGCAGGGTTCGGCCGCCGGCATCATCAATGGCATTGGCGCGTCCGGCCATGTCATCGGCGCCTTCGTCACCCTGCCGCTCTACGAGGTCTGGCTGCGCGCGCCCTATGTACTGAATGGCGTGCTCATGGCGTTGCTTCTGGCCTATATTCTCATCCATCCTCAAGTTCGCGCCGTCACGGTCGCCCGCCGGCGCACCGAATAAAAGCCCGGAGACTTCCATGCCGATTATCAACCGTATCGCCGAATTCCATGACGACATGACGCGCTGGCGGCGCGATATTCATGCCCACCCCGAAACCGCCTTCGAGGAAAACCGTACCGCCGACGTCGTCGCCGGCTTGTTGGAGGAATTCGGCATCGAGGTGCATCGCGGCCTCGCCACGACCGGCGTTGTCGGCACGCTCAAGAACGGCAATGGCGACCGCCGCGTCGGGCTACGCGCCGACCTCGACGCACTTCACATCCACGAGAAGAATACGTTCGAGCATGTCTCAAAGCACGAGGGCAAGATGCATGCCTGCGGCCATGATGGTCATACGACGATGCTGCTAGGCGCCGCTCGCTATCTCGCCGAAACCAAGAACTTCGACGGCACCATCCATTTCATCTTTCAACCGGCAGAAGAAAACGAAGGCGGCGGCCGCGTGATGATCGAGGATGGCCTGTTCGAGATGTTCCCGGTCGACTCGGTCTACGGCATGCACAACGCGCCGGGCATCCCTGTCGGCCAGTTTGCCGTGCGCGAAGGCCCGTTCCTGGCCGCGTTTGATATCTTCGAAATCAAGGTCAAGGGTGTCGGTACCCACGCCGCCATGCCCGACCGCGGCATCGATCCGTTGGTTCCCGCCGCGCAAATCGTGAGTGGGCTGAAAGCCGTCGTTTCCAGAGAAGTTTCACCGCTTCACTCCG
Organism: Pseudomonadota bacterium; assembly: GCA_039028155.1. Taxonomy (NCBI): domain Bacteria; kingdom Pseudomonadati; phylum Pseudomonadota; species Pseudomonadota bacterium. The sequence goes on along the minus strand of JBCCIS010000010.1, from coordinate 69,005 downwards.
CTGTCGTCAGCGTGACGCAGATCCATGCCGGCGACACCTGGAACGTGATCCCCGATGAGGTAACCTTGCGCGGCACATGTCGCTGGTTCGACGATCGTGTGCGCGACATGTTGCAGCCGGCGATCACCCGCATCGTTGAGAACATCGCCGCCGCCCATCGGTGCACTGCGACGATCCACTACGAACGGCGTTATCCCGCCACGGTCAACTCGCCGTTCGAAACCGATTTTGCCGCCTCGGTCGCGGCCGACCTGGTGGGCGACGAATATGTTGATCGCGCCTTCGAACCGGACATGGGGTCGGAAGATTTCGCCTTCATGCTGCAGGAAAAACCCGGCTGCTACATCCTGATCGGTAACGGGCCGGAAGAAGGCGGGTGTCTGCTGCACAACCCGCACTACGATTTCAACGATGAGGTGTTGCCGCTGGGCGCGAGCTATTGGGCGCGCTTAGCGGAACGGGCGTTGCCGGCCGCCTGATTAGCTATCGAGATCGGGAAGGTCAGGTAGCTCGCCGAACTCGACACCCTCGTCTTTCAGTTCCTGGGCTTCTTCCCGGGTCGCCTTGCCGTAGATGTTGCGTTTCTCGGCGTCGCCAAAATGGATCTTGCGCGCTTCGCCGGCGAACTCGGTGCCAACGTTGTCAAAGTTCTGTTCAACGTGATCCTTGACCGCGCGCATCATCGCCATGACCTTGCCGGCCTCCTCCTTCTGCTTGGCGACCGAGACCATGTCGTTTGAGGGCGACGTCTCCTCACTCTTGGCAGCCGAGGAACGGGTGGCAACGTTGGGCGCCATCAGCGCCTTCCTCACATCGGGCGAACCGCAATAGGGGCATGTGACCTCACCCGCCTTGACCTGCTGGTCAAAGGTCGCGCTGTCGGCAAACCAGCCTTCGAAGACGTGGTCATTCGCACATTTGAGGTCAAAAACGATCATTCACCAGGAACTTTCTTATATATCATAGCGTTAGATAGCACTTAGTGTCCTATATGAGACCATAACCGCAAAAATGCAAGATGACGGACCGATGACCGACACGCCCGCCCCGCATGCTCATACCGCCGATCCGTCACCTTGGATCAGCCGATTTGCCGGTTTTGTCCCACCGCACGGACCGATTCTGGATTTGGCGTGCGGCGGCGGTCGCCATACCCGACTGTTCCTTGATCTCGGCCATCCGGTCACAGCAGCCGACATCGATATCTCCGGCATGAGCGACCTGGCCGGCCGGTCCGGCCTGAAGCTGGTAGCCGTCGACCTGGAGTCAGGTCAGCCCTGGCCCTTCGCCGGCCAGACCTTCGCTGGCGTGGTCGTCGCCAACTATCTCTATCGACCGTTGTTGGCGCGCCTTGTCGAAGCGGTCGCGCCCGGCGGCATGCTTATCTACGAGACCTTCGCCCTGGGCAACGAGCAGTTCGGGCGTCCGCGCAATCCGAACTTTCTGCTGCAGCCCGGCGAATTGCTCGCCGTTACGGCAACGCACCTGCGCGTGCTGGCGTATGAAGATCTGATTGTCGATCGGCCAAACCCGGCGGCCGTGCAGCGCATCGCCGCGCGCCGCGAGGCCTAGCGGAGACAACCCTTACCCTCCCAACACTCACGCGTCCGGCCCCTACCTCTTCCGGACCTCGTGAGAGGGTTCAAGCATCGAGCCATCATCGCTCGCCCCCTCGCGAGGGGGGAGAGGGTTGCGCAGGCTTGGGATCGTCAGTTCACTAGCCGTAGCTGGGTAAGGGGGATGCTTAGACTTCTGTCGCCTACTCCGCGGCGTCGCGGTGTTCACCGACCGGCGGCTTGTAGGCGCGGTCGTGGGTCAGTGACGGGATGATACCGCGGATACGATCGACCTCGTCCATGTCGACGGTCGCGCTGATGAAACCAACATCGGTGCCGCCGTCGGCCAGGACCACGCCCCACGGATCAATGATGAGGGAATGACCGCAGGTGCGCCGGTTGCCCGGATGGTTTCCGGTCTGGCACGGCGCGAACACGAAACAACCGTTCTCGACCGCGCGGGCGCGCAGCAGGAGTTCCCAATGGGCATCGCCCGTCACCTTGGTGAACGCCGCGGGCACGGTCAGGAGCCGCGCACCGGCCTGCGCGAGGTCACGGTAGAACTGCGGGAACCTGAGGTCATAGCAGACGGTCATGCCCAGCGGACCCCACGGGGTCGGCGCCAGAACGGCCTGGTCGCCCGGATGAAACATCTTGGATTCGCGATAGACGGATCCATCAGGCAGATCGACATCGAACATGTGGATCTTCTGGTAGTCCGCGACGGTTTCGCCGTCCGGCCCGAAGAAGAACGCGTGGTTGGCGAGGTCGCCGTCCGGCCGCAGCGCTGCGACCGAACCGGCCTGTAGCCAAATCCCCTTCTCCTTCGCGACCGCGGCAAACGCGATCAGCGCCGGGTGGTCCTTTGGCGCATAGGCTTTGTCGAGCCGTTCTTCCTCGCTCGCCGCCATGAGCGCGACGTTTTCGGGCAGGCCGATCAGCTCGGCGCCGGCATCGGCGGCCTGGCGCACCAGGTTGACGGCATTGTCGATGTTACGCTCGACATTGCCGTCGGCGTTGACCTGCACGCAGGCGATGGTGAGGGGTGTGGTCATGCGGCTATTCCCAAGAGGCCATCCAGGCGACCCTCCTTGTCGAGGGCGTTCAATTCATCAAACCCGCCGATCGGCTCGCCGTCGATAAAGATCTGCGGCACCGTGCGCCCGCCGCCCGACCGCTCGGTCATCTCGGCGCGCTTGGCGCTGTCGAACATCACGTCGATCTCTTCGAAATCGACGCCCTTGTCCTTCAAAAGCGCCTTTGCCCGCATGCAGAACGGGCAGAACATGGTGGAATACATAACGACTTCGGCCATCGGACGGTCTTCTCCAAGTCTCCGCACAATCTAGCACGTCTGAGCAAGATCGCATTGGATTCGATCCAATGTGTGATTCTTGCTCCCCTCTATCAGTAGAGGCCGATTCACGACCCACATCGGATCGATGCGGCTCGATCGGACTTTAGGTAGGGTGGCGCACGACCCGTGCAAGGGTTAACACATCGACGTGAGCCGCCCCGGCCTGCTTCAAGCAGCGCGCCACGGCACTCAGCGTGGCGCCAGTGGTAAAGACGTCATCCACAACGATAATCCGCTGACCGGTTACCGCACTGGCGAGAGACGGTTTGACAGCGAATGCACCGCGTACGTTCTCGAACCGCTGCAGGCGCGTGCGCCCGCTCTGACTCGGCGTCCGCCGGTTCCGTACGAGAAGGTCCGGCACGACCCGAGCTTCCGTCTTCGAAGCTAGAGCGTGCGCCATCATGACGGATTGATTGAAACGTCGCCGCCAAAGGCGATGGCGGTGCAACGGCACCGCGGTCACCAGGTTCGCATCGCCCAAGAGATCTGCACCGGCCACTGCAAGCCAGCGCGCAAAGACCGGCGCATGGAGTGTCCTGTCGGCGTGTTTGAAACCGACGATCAAGCGGCCGGCAAGATCATTGTAGACGAGCGCCGCCCGGCCACGATCGAATGCCGGCGCCTCGGCGGAACAACTGCCGCAAACGGCATCTTCACCCATGTCATAGGCGAACGGCGTACCGCAGACCGTGCAGTACGGCCGAGCGATAAAGTCGAGGACAGGCCAGCAGGTCGCGCAAACCTGGCCCTGTTGGTCGACGATCTCGCCGCAGGCAAGGCAGCGGGGCGGCAGCACGGTGTCGAGCGCCAACCTGCCGGTCCAGCGAACGCGATCGAGAAATGTGGCGTGCTCGGTCATCCGCCAATTCGGGGGCGATTCGGACGAAAGTTCAAGACCGCCGTTGCCGGACCGCCAACACCCTGGCAATAGGGACCATCATGGACACCCCGGCCCAGGTCTTCGATCGCGCGACGGTTCGCCGCAACCGGGAACGTGCGGCCGCCAGCTTTGCCGATCACGACTTCCTCTTTCGCGAGGTCGGCGAACGTCTTGTCGACAGGCTTGATGACATTACCCGCGTCTTTCCGTTGGCGGTCGAGATCGGTGCCCGGCACGGTCTATTGGGTGACTTGCTTGCCGGGCATGGCGGCGTCGAGAGATTGGTTGAGACCAACCTTTCTTTGGGTGCGTCCGGCGATGCCTTGTCCCACGGCGTGATCTGCGACGAAGAAGTCCTGCCCTTCGCCGAGGGCAGCCTGGATCTGGTCATCAGCAATCTCGCGCTGCATTGGGCGAACGATCTACCGGGCGTGTTGAGCCAGATTCGCCGCGCCCTCAAACCCGACGGTCTATTTCTGGCGAGCCTCTTCGGCGTCCAGACGCTCAACGAGCTCGGCCAGGCGCTCGGCGAGGCGGAACTTGCCGCAACCGACGGCATGGCGCTGCGCATCGCGCCACTGGTCGACGTACGCGATGCCGGCGCCTTGCTTCAGCGCGCCGGCTTCGCCCTGCCCGTCGTCGACAGCGACCGCATTGACGTCACCTACCCCGACGCGCTCGCGCTAATGCGCGACCTCCGCCACATGGGCGAGACCAACGCCGCGGTCGAACGCCCACGCCATATGAGCCGGCGCGATGTCATCCTGGCATCCGTCGCCGCCTATCACGAACGGTTTGCCGATCGTGAAGGACGCGTGCCCGCGACTTTCCAGGTTATCTATCTGACCGCCTGGCGACCTCACGAGAGCCAGCAGAAGCCGGCCAGGCGCGGCAGTGGCGAAGTCAGCCTAACGGACGTTCTGGGCGACGACAGCTAGAGCAAGTCGCAGAGCATAGCGACCAACGGTTCGTCGGCCGGCGGCATGGGATATTGGTTCATACGCACTGGCCGAACCCATGCGAGCTCCTGGCCTTCCTGTGCCGTGACGAACCCCTCCCATTTGCGACAGACGTAAAGCGGCATCAGGAGATGGAAGTCGTCATAGACGTGGGACGCGAAGGTGAAGGGCGCCAGGCAGGCCTCGGTGACGTCGATTCCAAGCTCTTCTTGGAGCTCTCGGATCAGGGCGACCTCCGGTGTCTCGCCGGGATCGACCTTGCCGCCGGGAAACTCCCACAGCCCCGCCATCGATTTACCCGGCGGGCGTTGCGCCAGCAAAACGCGGTCATCGGGATCGACCAGGGCACACGCAGCGACCAACACGGTCTTCATGCCTGCCACTCCCGGCGCAGTAGGCGATAGTCTTCGAACAGGCCTGTCTTGTTGCGTTCGGGCATCCAGAGGTAACCGTGACCGATACGCCGGAGCCCCGCCTTTTGCAGGACCCGACACGACGCGCGGTTGACCACGAGTGCGCGTGCATAGATGGCATCGAGATTGGCGCTGCTAAAACCCCAATCGATGACCGCCTTCGCGGCCTCACTGGCGATACCCTGCCCCCATGCCTGAGGCGAGAGCGCATAGCCCATTTCGGCCGAGCGCGCATCGTCGGTAAGGTTGAGATCGATCAGACCCACAACCGATGTCTCGCGCATACGCATGATCGCGAAGACCAGGCCGCCCTGGCCATTGCGGCGGTCAAACTCGACGTCGCGGGCGAAGGCATCAGCGCCGCCCGGAGGATAAGGATGTGGAATGCCTGCCGTGTAACGCGCGACTTCCCAAAATCCGCTGTAACGCTGTACGTCAGCGGCATGCGCCGTCGTGAACGGCACCAGGTTGAGCCGCCTGGTCTTCAGCGCGGTCATGAGGGGCCGTTTCATGGGTGGGCGTTCCTCAGCGCCCCGGCAAGCTAGTCACCGGTAGCGCCGGTGCGGGTATCGGGGACCGCGAAGTCGACGACGTCGTCGACCATGCGTCCGGCCGCCATGTCGCGCTGCTGGGGCATGCGTAGTTCGCCCAGGGCCGCCATCTCGGCTGGCACCGGGCGGCCGGCCTGATAGGCCGGCAGCACGACCGGGTTGTCGCGGAAACTTTTCATGACCTGGCCCAGCCCGTGGAAACCGACGCGTCGCACACGGCGCACCCGTTCGAGATCCAGGATCACGGGCAGGGTCTCCTCGGTCTCGCCGGCCTCGTGCACGATCTCGCCTTCCGGCGCGACCACGACCGATCGGCCGGTTCCCAGCGGACCCTTGGCGCCGTTGATATCGACGAAGTAGCACTGGTTGATCGCCGCGTTGGCGCGCGCGATGGCCAGTTCGACATCGCGGTCGACGGTGCCGGTCGCGGTCGGCTGCAGGATGACCTCCGCCCCTTGCCAACACATCTGTCGCGTCGTCTCGGGAAACCACTTGTCGTAACAGATCGAAAGACCAAAGCGCCCGACCCCCGGCACATCGAAGACGCAGACTTCGCTGCCCGGGCTTACGCCGGCTTCGTACGGATAGAACGGGAAGATCTTGCGGTAGCGCGTCACCACGTCACCCACCGGGTTGATCACCGGTGCGGTGTTGTGAACGAGCGCACCGCGGCGTTCCATGAAGGAGCCTGGAATTAGCCAGATGCCGAGCTCATGCGCCAGGGCGGCGAAGCGGTTCTCCATCGGTCCCGGCAGCTCGACGGCCAAGTCCTGACGAAAACCCACCGGCGCGGCTTCGCCGACGACCACCATCTGGACCCACGGAAACGATGCCAGCGCACGGCGGACATGGGTTTCCAAGGCGTCGGTGTTGTCGTGATTGCTGACAGCCATCTGAACGCCAGCAATGGCAAAGCTCGACATGGGTAACCTCCTGCGTGATCAAAGCCGCCGGCATGCTAGAGCATGGCCGCAACGGCGCAAAGTCCCGCGCCAGGGAGGCAAGCGCCAGGTGTGACGATTCGCATTGCACATTGTTTGATGGCGCAACACACTTGGGACGATCAGCCCACGGGCAGAAACGGGGACAGCGATGTTTATGGCGACAAGCGCAACGCTACGGGCATATGGGCGGCACACCGCCGGGTTCGCTATGACCGGTCTTCTCGTTGTCGTATCGGGTTTCCTGGCGTTTGACGCGAAGGCGGAACCGATCCCGCCGGAATACCTCCAGATGGACTACAACAGCTGCATCGCCGACGACAATTCGAAATGGATGAAGCAGTACTGCCGCTGCTTTGTGACAGAGATCGAAAAGAACATGCAGCTCAAGGAGTATCTTCAGGTCTCAGAGGAGATCTCTGAGCGCCTGGCCGCCGGCGCCGACGAGTCGGACGTTTTGACGACGAACCAGACCTTCATGGACGCCGTAAACTACTGCGTCAAAAAGACCGGCTAGCTTTTCAATCGGCGCCGTCGCGCACGGCTAACGTCAACTCCGGTAGTCGGCGTTGATCTCGATATAGCCGTGAGTCAGATCACAGGTCCACACCGTCGCCTGGCCGCGCCCAATGCCGACATCGACGGACATCGCGATCGAACGTCCGGCCATGTGACGGGCGACCGGCGCTTCGTCGTAGTCGGCGGGCGGCGCGCCGTTGATGGCGACCGGATGACCGCCGACATGAATGGTCAGGCTGGTCTCCGCGATATCTTCCCCTGACTTGCCGACCGCCATGACAATCCGACCCCAGTTGGCGTCGCCGCCGGCGATCGCCGTCTTGACCAGGGGCGAGTTGGCGATGGCAAGACCAATGCGCCGTGCCGACAATGCCGAACGCGCGCCTTCCACCTTGATCTCGATGAACTTCTGGGCGCCCTCGCCGTCGCGCACGACCTGGTGCGACAAGTCCAGGCAGAGGTCGTCGAGGGCGGCGCGAAACGGCTTCAACCGCCGGTCGCGCAGGTTATCGATCGGTGTGTGGCCGGCCCTGCCGGTCGCGAACATCTCCAGGGTGTCGCTGGTCGATGTGTCGCTGTCGACGGTAATGCAGTTGAACGACTTGTCGGCTGCGGACTGCAGCAGGGACTGCAGGATCTCCGCGGTGACCGTGGCATCGGTGAAGACATAGGCCAGCATGGTCGCCATGTCCGGTGCGATCATGCCGGAGCCCTTGGCGATTCCGGTGATCGTCACCGTCTTACCGTCGATCTCGACCTGACGTGTCGCCCCCTTGGGATAGGTGTCGGTCGTCATGATCGCTTCGGCCGCCGGCTTCCACGCCCTGGGATCGAGTTTCTTCGCCAGTTTAGGCAGGGTGGCGATGACATTTTCGACGGGCAGCGGTTCCCCGATGACGCCGGTCGAGGCGACGTGGACGCGGTTGGCCGTGGTGCCCAAGAGCTTCGCCATGGCCGTTGCTGTCGCCTTCACCGCGTCATCGCCTGGTTTGCCGGTATAGACATTGGCGTTGCCGGAATTGACGACCAGCGCGCGGGCCTGACCGTTCGGCAGGATGCGGCGGCACCAGCGCACCGGCGCCCCAGCGGTGCTGGAGCGCGTGTAAACACCGGCTACGCTGGTTCCCTTGTCAAAAACCGCCAGCATTAGGTCAAGAGACGTGCCCGTGCCGCGAATGCCGCAATGGCCAGACGCCAAGCTGACCCCCTGGACCGGCAGCAGGTCAGGAAAGCGCGCCGGCGCCAGGGGCGACAGCGCGACCTTGGGATGCTTGGCCATGACGGCGGCTAGTTTTCCTGTTCGCCTTCCGGCTCATCCTGTGCGGGCGGTTCGATCAGCTCGATATCGGCATCGGCGCGCAGCCGCTCGATCTCTTCGGTGATCAGGTCCTGGGCGACCAGATTGCTCAGATCCCCGGCGACTTCCTCCATCGCCGGCGGTTGCGCCGTGCGCCGCTCTTCGACCTTGATGACGTGCCAGCCGAACGGGCTCTGGACCGGGCCGGATACGTCGCCGGCGTCCAACGCGAAGGCGGCGTCGCCAAACTCGGGCACCATGTCTTCTTTCTTGAAGAAACCGAGATCGCCGCCGTCTGGGCCGGATGGCCCAATCGAGGTCTCCATGGCGACAGTGGCGAAATCTTCGCCGTCATCAAGACGCTCGATCACCTCGTTGGCCGCATCCTCGGAGTCGACCAGAATGTGCCGCGCCCGAACCTCTTCGCCGGCACCAGCGGCCTCAAAATCGGCCACGAACTGTTCATAAGCCTCATCCAGCGCTTCTGTTGTCAGACCGGCATCGACCTGCTGCTGAAGATAGAGCTGCTGCAACAGTTCCTCGCGCATCAGATTGATCTGCTGCTTAAACTCCTCGCCTTCGTCGAGACCGCTTTCGCCGGCGGCCTCGGCCAGGAGCTTGCGATCGATGACCTGGTCAAGAATCGGTTGCCACAGGATCTCCATGGGCACCTGCTGGTACTCAGCCGGCAGCTGCAGGATGGCCGTCGCGACATCGTCGCGGGTAACCTCCATGCCATTCACCCGCGCGACAACGTCGTTGCCCTCGTCCTGAGCAAACGCGGGCGAAACGCCCAACAAGAGGAACAGGCAGGCAACAAAGCGTAACGGCATCAGGTTTTCTCCTTGTCTGGAGGCCGGTCAACCACCGGTTTCGGGGCGCTCCGGTCGTTCGGGCGCTACAGATCACATTGCCGTGTCGCAGACAATAGCCATCACAGCACAACTACGCGACCTGGTGCTTGGCGTTGACACCGTGCATTCTGCTCCTTATGTGTCCGGCGTCATGCGCGACCCGCTCAAAACCGCGGTCAGGAACGGATTGATTCTATGATCGGCGCACTCGCCCGCCGCCTGTTCGGCTCCGCCAACGAACGTCTGCTAAGCAAATACGGAAACACCGTTGAGCGCATCAATGCGCTGGAAGCGGATTTCGAGAGGCTGAGCGACGACGAACTGCGCGCAAAAACCGAGGAATACCGCGGCCGCCTGGAGGGTGGCGAAAGCCTGAACGACCTGCTGGTCGAAGCTTTTGCGACGGTACGCGAGGCCGCCAAGCGAACCCTGGGTCAGCGTCACTACGACGTCCAGCTCATGGGCGGCATGGTGCTGCATAACGGCGCGATCTCTGAAATGAAGACCGGCGAGGGCAAGACCCTGGTCGCCACGCTACCGGTCTACCTCAACGCCATCGGCGGCGAGGGTGTCCATGTGGTCACCGTTAACGATTACCTGGCCAGGCGCGATGCCGAGTGGATGGGCGAGGTCTATGGCGCGCTTGGCCTGAAGACGGGCTGCATCGTGCCGGGCCTAGAGGATGCACAGCGGCGCGAGCAATACGCCGCCGATATCACTTACGGCACCAATAACGAGTTTGGTTTCGACTACCTGCGCGACAACATGAAGTTCTCGCTGGACTCGATGGTGCAGCGCGACTTCAATTTCGCGATCGTCGACGAGGTCGACAGTATCCTGATCGACGAGGCGCGGACGCCGCTGGTAATTTCCGGCCCGGCTGAGGACTCGTCAGAGTCCTACCGCGGCGTCAACGGCATCATTCCTCAGCTTGGCGATGACGATTTCGAGAAAGACGAAAAGCAAAAGGCGGTCTCCCTGACCGACAGCGGTGTCGAGCATGTGGAGAAACTCCTGGTCGACGCCGGCCTGATCACCGAAGGCGGCCTCTACGACATCGAGAACGTCACGACGGTGCATCACATCAATCAAGCGCTGCGTGCCCACAAGCTCTTCACGCGCGATGTCGATTACATCGTCAAGGACGACAAGGTCGTCATCATCGACGAGTTCACCGGCCGCATGATGGAAGGCCGGCGCTATTCGGATGGTCTGCACCAGGCGCTGGAAGCGAAGGAAGACGTCAAGATCCAGACCGAGAACCAGACGCTGGCCTCGATCACGTTCCAGAACTACTTCCGGCTTTATCCCAAGCTTGCCGGCATGACCGGCACGGCCATGACCGAAGCCGACGAGTTCGCCAACACCTATACCCTGGACGTCGTCGAAATCCCGACCCATCAACCGATGGTCCGCAAGGATGCCCACGACGAGGTCTATCGGACGGCCGAGGAGAAGTTCGACGCGATCGTCGAGCTGATCGAGGACTGCCACAAGCGCGGCCAACCGGTCCTGGTCGGCACCATCAGTATCGAGCGGTCGGAAATGATCGCCGCGATCCTGAAAAAGAAGAAGATCAAGCACAACGTTCTCAACGCGCGCTATCACGAGCAGGAAGCGCAGATCATCGCCCAGGCCGGCCGTTTCGGCGCCGTGACGATCGCGACCAATATGGCCGGTCGGGGCACCGACATTCAGCTCGGCGGCAACGCAGAGATGCTGATCGCGCACGAGGTCGGCGATGCCGATGCCGATGATGACAAGGCACGCGCGACGGCGGAGAAGATCTCCGCCCAGGTCGAGGCGGAACGCGAAAAGGTGCTTGGGGCCGGCGGCCTTTACATCGTCGGTACCGAACGTCACGAGAGCCGGCGCATCGACAACCAGCTGCGAGGCCGTTCGGGCCGTCAAGGCGATCCCGGCGCCTCAACCTTCCTGTTATCGCTGGAAGACGACCTGATGCGCATCTTCGGGTCCGAACGCCTGGACGGCATGCTGCAGAAACTCGGCCTGGAACAAGGCGAGGCGATCACCCATCCCTGGGTCAACAAGGCGATCGAGCGCGCCCAAGCGAAAGTCGAGGCCCGCAACTTCGACATTCGCAAGACCTTGCTGCGTTTCGACAACGTGATGAACGATCAGCGCAAGGTTATCTACGAACAACGCCGCGACCTCATGCGCGCCGAGGAAGTGTCTGAGACGATTGGCGAGATGCGCGAGCAGGTCATTGAGGATCTGGTTGGACGCTGCATTCCGCCTGACGCCTATCCCGAGCAGTGGGAGACAGCGTCTCTGGAAGAAGAGGTCCACCGCATTCTGGGTCTTAACCTGCCGGTTGCCGAGTGGGCCAAGGAAGAAGGCATCGCGGATGAGGAAGTCCGCGAGCGCATCCTGACGGCCGCGAACGATAAGTACGCCAAGAAAGAAGAGACCTATACGGAAAAGGTCATGCGCCTGGCGGAAAAGAGCCTGTTGTTGCAGATCATCGACCAGCGCTGGCGTGACCACCTCCATTCGCTCGATCATCTGCGTCAGGCGGTTGGCCTGCGCGCCTATGCACAGAAGGATCCGCTGCGTGAGTATCAGGCCGAGGCCTTCAGCTTGTTCGACCGCATGCTCGACAATGTTCGCGAGTCCGTCACCCAGGTTTTGATGCATATCGAGATTCGCGTCGACGCCGATGCCGATCAGCTGGCGCCACGCGAGCCGTCCCGTCCAATGCAGGAAAGCCGCAGCGATCCGGCGTTTGCCCAGCAAACCGGTCAACCCGCACAGACAGCGCCATCAGATCGCTTGGCCTGGCAAGCAGGTCAGGCAGTCAGCCGTGTCGATCCCAAAGATCGCGATCCCAATAACCCCGCGACATGGGGCAAGGTCGGACGCAACGAGTTATGTCCGTGCGGCTCGGGCAAGAAGTACAAACACTGTCACGGCAAGCTCGAGCAGGCCGCCGGGGCTTCGACCGCGGTTCATTGACCAAAACGAAGAAACCCGCGCGTCCGTTCCGGTTCTTCGACAACCGCGAAAAGTATCTGCTGTTCATCACCACCTGTAATGAGAAGCAGGTAACAGCTGAACGCATCGGCGCTGAAGTCGGTCATGTGCGCGCCCGGCCACCGGCCTTCCGGCTGTTTGACGCCGGTGTCGGCGACGCGACGGTTCTCTCGCTCGTCATGCGGCGCATGCACCATCGCATGCCGGATATCCCATTCCTGGTCGTCGGCAAGGAATCCAACCCGGAGAACTTGCGCGTCAGCCTCGAAAAACTGCCCGATCGTTTCGCCGAACACCCGCGCACGGTCGTCGTCCTGACCAACATGTTCTATTCGGAAGCGCCATGGCTTTCTCCCAACCGCGAGACGATGCGCGACAAGGTGAACTGGCACGAAGTCCAACTCGCCGGCAACACAGCACACGAATACGACAAACAGGTCCATGAACTCTCCGCCTTTGTCGAACGCTGCTGGCAGACGACAGCGAGCCACAAGACCGGCAACCCGCTCTATGTCGAGCCGTCCGTTCTGGTGCTCTACCGAGCTGATCAGAGTTTCGCGCTGAGCGATGTAATCCCCGATCCCGGCCGCTTCGATCCGGGCTACGACCTTGTTATCGCATCGCAGCCCTACCGTTCGCGGCTCCCGGCCGAGATCAAGGTCCACAATGTGCTGGCACCGCTTGCGCGTGCCCTGGCGCCAGGCGGACGCATGATCACAGTGCAGTCAACGCCAAAGGGATCGGGCATGGACATCATCCGCCGGGTGTGGCCGCGCGATGACGTCTTCACGACACCGCGTCAGGAGCTGTTGAAGGAACTCGAACGTCAGATCGGTGACGAATGCCCCGATCTCGAGTTCCTGAAGCAGCGCGCGAGTGAGGCCGAGTTCCGTTTCGAACTCCAGCTCTCGCCGGAGGAACTCTCCGGCTCGATTGGCACATCGCCCCTTCTGGCCGCATGGAACGCCGCCGTCTACGTCGCCCAGATCGGTGATGCCGAGTTACAGCAGGCGATGTCGTCGACCCGCTATTTGACTGAGACACGCAAGGTGCTTGAGAAGAACCGAGGCCTGGAGTTTGTCAACGAGGCCTTCGTCGTCGCCCGCAAACGCCGATGAATGAGACCTAGCTAAGGCTCTTGTGGCCCATGGCCATGAACTTGTCGCGCCGGCGCGCGACCAACTCGCCGGCGGGCACGTCATTCAACTCATCGAGGGCCCGGGCGATGGCATCACCGACCCGGCCAATCTGGGCCTCAGGATCGCGTTGGGCGCCGCCGACCGGCTCACCGATCACCTCATCGATCACGCCCAGCTTGTCGAGGTCCTGGGCGGTCATGCGCAGCGCCTCGGCGGCCTGCGCCGCTTCATCGCCGCTGCGCCACAGGATCGATGCACAGCCTTCCGGCGAAATCACCGAATAGATCGCGTGCTCCAGCATCAAGACGCGGTCGGCAACGGCAATCGCGATAGCGCCGCCCGACCCGCCTTCACCGATGACAACCGCGACGAACGGCACGCCCAGTTGCAGCGATGTCTCGATCGACCGTGCGATTGCCTCCGCCTGGCCGCGCTCTTCCGCACCGATGCCGGGATAGGCGCCCGCGGTGTCGATCAGCGAGATAACGGGCAGGCGAAACTGGTCGGCCAAGTTCATGAGCCGCACAGACTTGCGGTAGCCTTCAGGCCGCGCATAACCGAAGTTGTGCTTCACCCGATCTGCCGTGTCGGCGCCCTTCTCGTGGCCCATGACCACGACCGACTGACCGCGGAACGATCCAAGCCCGGCGACGATCGCCGCATCTTCGCCGAAGAAACGATCGCCCGCCAACGGGACGAAATCGTCGATCAAGTGGGCGATGTAGTCGGACGTATGCGGCCGGTCGGCATGGCGCGCGACCTGTGCCTTCTGCCACGGCGTCAGCTTGCTGTAGGTCTGGTTTAGGAGACGGTCGAGTTTGCCCTGCAGCCGCGCGACCTCGTCGACGATGTTGACGCCGTCGCCGTCCGACAGCTTGCGCAGCTCCTTGATCTTGCTTTCAAGTTCCGCGATCGGTTTCTCGAAGTCCAGATAGTGCTGCATGGCTGTGGCGCCCTGGCCGTTTCCGGGATCAGGCCGCGCCGGCGATCTGTTCGGCCTTGCGCACCATGACTTCGGCCTGCTTGATCGACGCGATATCGATCAGCCGGCCGTCAAGCGAGACCGCGCCCTGGCCTTCCTTCTGGGCCTTGGCCATGGCCTCCAGAATGCGCTTGGCCTTCTCGACCTCGGCTTCCGAGGGGCTGTTGACCTCGTTGGCGATATCAATCTGGGACGGATGGATCGCCCACTTGCCCTCGCAGCCCAGCACGGAGGCGCGATTGGCCTGGGCGCGGAACCCGTCGGGATCCTTGAAGTCGCCGAACGGCCCGTCGATCGGCCGCAACCCGTTGGCGCGGGCGGCGACCACCATGCGCGCGATGGCGTAGTGCCACATGTCGCCCCAGTGATAGTCGCGCGGCTTATCGCCATCGATGTCGGTCAGAACGCCATAGAGCGGGTTCGGGCCGCCGATCACCGTGGTGCGCGCCTTGGTCGACGCGGCATAGTCGGCAACGCCGAAATGCAGGCTTTCATTACGTTTGCTGGCCCCGGCGATCTCGTCGACATTGGCCATGCCTAGCGCGGTTTCGATGATCATTTCGAAACCGATCCGCTTCGTGCGGCCCTTGGCGTCCTCGCACTGGGTCACCAGCATGTCGACGGCATAGACGTCGGCGGCGGTGCCCACCTTGGGGATCATGAAGAGATCGAGCCGGTCGCCGGTCTGTTCGATGACGTCAATGACGTCGCGGTACATATAGTGGGTGTCCAGCCCGTTGATGCGGACCGACAGGGTCTTCGACCCCCAATCGATGTCGTTGATCGCCTCTATGACGTTTTTGCGCGCCTGCGGCTTGTCGTCCGGCGCGACCGCGTCCTCCAGATCCAGGAAGATCACGTCGGCGCCGCCGCTGGCCGCCTTCTCAAACAACTCCGGACGGCTGCCCGGCACGGCCAGTTCGCTGCGGTTAAGGCGCGCCGGCGCCTGCTCGACGATGGTAAAGCTCATCAAATCCTCCCGGTGGGCTCACCCCTGATTTGGGCGCTCCAATGCCTTTAGGAACCCCCGCCTGTCAAGCCCGTGCTAGCGGGTGGTGCTCGGCGACCGCCTGCTTCAGACGTTCTTCTAGCACATGGGTGTAGATCTGGGTTGTCGATATGTCGGCGTGACCCAGGAGCTTTTGGACCGACCGCAGATCGGCGCCATGCGCCAGGAGATGGCTGGCAAAGGCGTGGCGCATGACATGGGGCGAGACCCGTTCCGGATCGATGCCGGCCTCGCGCGCCAGATCCTTCAACATGTTGCCGACGGTCTGGCGGGTCATGTGACCACTGGCGGCGCGCGACGGAAAGAGCCAGGGCGCGCCGCTGTCAGAAGCCGCGCGCCATGCCGCGACCGCATCCTGTGCCGGCCCGCCGAGGGGCACCAGGCGTTCCTTGTTGCCTTTGCCGCGCACGACGAGATAGGGCCGGTCGTCGGCCGCCGCGGAGGCCGGCAGGGCGATCAGTTCGGAAACCCGAAGGCCGGTCGCATAGAGCAGCTCGATGACAGCCTGGCGGCGCAGACCGTCGGCGCCCTCGCCCGACCGGGCCGCCGCGAGCAACGCATCGACATCCTGCTCGCTCAAGACCTTGGGGATCGAAGCGCCACGGCGCGGCGCCTCGATCGCGGCGCTGGGATCGTCCGTGCGCTCACCCTCGGCATAGAGAAAGCGGAAGAACTGACGCAGGCACGACAACCTGCGGGCCGCCGTGCTGGCACTGCTGCCGCGCCGGTTAAGAGCCGTCAGATAGGCGCGCAAATCCTCGGTCCCAGCATCGGCCAGCGTGACCTTCCGGCGCGCCAGGAACCCGGCGGCATCGACGAGGTCGCGCTCATAAGCGGCAACCGTGTTGGACGCTGCGCCGCGCTCAGCCAGCATCATTTCCAGGAAGGTCTCGATACCCCGGGTCCGGTCGGCGGGTTCGTTTGTTGTCATGGTTCAGGCGCCGTTGGCGAACGCCGCCTCCAGGGCGATCAGACGGGCATCCTGGCCCAGCCCGACCTCGCGCAACGCCGAGACCACTGCGCCAAGCGTCACGGCATCGGCGCCAGAGGGACCGCCATCGCCCAACACGACCAGGGCGACCAGAACGGTCTGACCAACCTGCTGCGTGCTTGCCGAGCGGATCATGGCATCGATCAGTACGGTCTTCTGCACGGCCTCGCGGCTTTCCTGCGGTCCAAGCAGAAGCTCCGGCAGCAAGGGATCGACGGCCTCGTCGTCCAGTCCGGTCAGAAGCGAGGCATAGATCTCGCCACGCGCACGGGGGTCGCTTTCGGTATCCGCGGCAATCTGCTCCCACCACACCTTCATGCGTTCGCCGTCATCGGGTAGTTGTTCGCCGAAAGCCATGCGCATCAGGGGCCAAAGCGACTGGCTTTCGGCCAGCGCCGTCCCGTCGGAGCGTGCGCGGTCCTCCAGCAGCGGCCACCAGCGCGCGGCCGCTTCCGGGTCGCCCGCAACCAGCAATGCCGCGACGGCGTCGCCGGCAAACCACGACAGTTCCGGCGTCAAGCGCAACGTCGACACCTCGGGTGCGATGACGCGCGCGATCGCCGCGTAACTGACGATACCGCCATCGGCCAGGGCGTTGGCCAGGAGCGCGCGGTAAACCTCCGCCCGCGCCGTTTCACTCGGCTGGGTCTGGCCCGCCTGGTAGAGCAGCGCGCGTCCCTTGGGGCCGCCGATCTTCTGGGCGGTGCTCAACGCGTTGGCGCGCTCGACATCGGTAAAGGTCACCTGGTCATAGATCGCACCGAGCTCGGCGGGGTCCAAAACTGCCTGCGCCACGGCAATCTCGGCGGCCGGCAGCCTTGTATCGAGGGTCAGATCCTGATCCTGAGCCAACGCAGCCAGAACAGCGGGTTCGCCATCGCTGACGGCGGCGGGAAGGATCGCGACATCGGCCTGGAGCGCCATGGCAAGCAGCAGCGGATTGACATCGGCGAGCGAGTCCAGCGTCGCGCCGGGCTCGCCGCGAACCGCGCGGTCGAGCCTCAGAAACAGCGGGCTGATATCGGCGCCCTGGTCGCGAAGCAGGCTCAAGCCTAGGTCGGCTTGGCCATCCTGCCCATCGATCCGCTGACAAAAGATCATGGCTTCCTGCCAATAGACCCCGTCATCGGCGCGCAAGATCTCGCGGATCAACGGACAAGCCCCGGCAACATCACCCTCCAGCAGCATCTGGTTGATGCGCGGGCCCATGACCGCCGGCTCGCGCGTCAGGTTGCCGGCACTGCTCAACAGGGCCTCGGCGTCCTCGCCACGGCCCAGGGCGACCAGGCGGTCGACCCGGTAGCCCAGGAACTCGGCCGGGTCGATGGCGCGCGGCGGCTCGGCGGCCGACAGCAACAACCGGCCGGCCAGCCGGTTCATGGCGGCGGAATCGGTCGCCGTCGGAATGTTCGGAAGAAGCGCCTGGGCGATCGCAGGATCGGCATCGCGCCACATGTCGCTTGGCAGGCCGCCAGTTTCGGCGTCCAACGTGCCCGCGCCGCCGCCGCTTGGCGCGGTCAGGGCCTCGATTTCGACCTCCGGCGCCACTGTGGTCTCCGGCGCGCCCTGGCCCGTGCTTTCCTGGTCAAAACCGGGGATGATGAACAGCGGCTCGTTGCTGTCCGACTGCGCCCAAACGGCGCCGGTCGGCCACAACAAACACAAGGATACGGCCAGGGCCAGCCGGCTAATTTGTGAAGCGGTCATCCGGAATGGTTTTCTCAACCGTGGCGGTCGGCGGCGGGATGTCCCATGTCATGAGGAAGGTGCCACCCCCGACGACAATGATTACCACAAGCAAAAGGAAGAGTTTTGTGAAGATCCCCATGGCCTCATAATGTAGCTGAAATGGGCGGTTAAGAAAACTTTGTGCTATCGTCGCTTCATGGCGCTTGTACGGCAGTCCACGACATGGCGGCGCCCTGATCTCCTAATCCATCCGGGCCGTTTTGACCAAATCACGTTCACAATCCTTCCCCAAGACCGTCACGCTGGTCGGTCTGATGGGCGCCGGCAAGTCGACGGTGGGCCGCCGTCTGGCGACCCGCCTGAACCTGCCGTTCATGGATGCCGATCACGAGATCGAATCCGCGGCCGGCTGCACCATCCCGGAGTTCTTCGAACGCCACGGGGAATCGGCGTTTCGCGACGGCGAGAGCCGCGTGATCGCCCGCTTACTGCAGGGCGAGCCGAAGGTACTGGCAACCGGTGGCGGCGCCTTCATGAACGAGAAGACACGGGAGCGTATCGCCAAGCGCTCGATCTCGGTCTGGCTGCGCGCCGACCTGGATCTCCTGGTCAGCCGGGTGACCCGGCGCGACAACCGGCCGCTGCTGAAAACCGGCGACCCGCGTGAGATCATGCAGCGGCTGATGGATGAGCGTTACCCGATCTACGCGCTGGCCGATGTTGTCATCGACAGCGACGACGGACCGCATGAGGCCGTGGTCGAACGGATCGTTGCCGCCCTGGAGGCGATGAAGGAACAAGCATGAGTACGTTCGACCAGGTTGACGTCGCGCTTGGTGAGCGCAGCTACAAGATCGTGATCGGTGAAGACCTGTTGGATCAAGCGCCCGAGCTGCTGGCGCCTGTGCTGCAGCGCGACGCCGTTTTCATCGTCACCGACCGCAACCTCGCCGACCGCCACCTGCCGACGCTGCACGAGGCGCTCGACGGTGCGGGCATCAGTCATCGCACGTTCACCCTGCCGCCCGGCGAAAAGACCAAGGACTTTGATCATCTCCAAAGGCTGTTGAACGCCATGCTGGATGAGGGTGTCGAGCGTAGCGACATCGTCGTCGCTTTGGGCGGCGGGGTGATCGGCGACCTCACGGGCTTCGCCAGCGCGATCCTGCGCCGCGGCGTCGACTTCGTGCAGATACCGACAACGCTGCTGGCCCAGGTCGATAGCTCCGTCGGCGGCAAGACGGGCATCGACACACGCCAGGGAAAGAACCTTGTCGGCGCGTTTCATCAACCGCGCCTGGTGATCGCCGACCTCGGCTTGCTGAAGACGCTGCCGCCACGGGAACTGCGGGCGGGATATGCCGAGACCGTCAAGTACGGCCTGCTCGGCGACGCCGAATTTTTTGCCTGGCTCGAAACCAACGGCAAGGCGGTTGTCGATGGCGACATTCAGGCCCTGCATCACGCGGTGAAGACAAGCTGCCGCGCCAAGGCCGATGTCGTCGCCCGCGACGAGACTGAAGCAGGCGCACGCGCCTTGCTGAACCTTGGCCACACTTTTGGCCATGCCCTGGAGACCGAAGCCTCGTTCTCAGACGCTTTGCTGCACGGCGAAGCGGTCGCGCTGGGCATGGTGATGGCGTTCGAGTTTTCCGCGAAGATGGGGCTGTGCGACGATGACGATGCAACCCGCGTTCGCCGGCACCTCGCCGCCGTCGGCCTACCCACCCACCCCGGTGAGATCGACGGCATCGCGTGGGATGCCGAGCGCATCACCGCTCACATGATGCAGGACAAGAAGGTCAAGGACGGACAATTGACTTTTGTCCTTGTTAAAGGCATCGGCCAGGCGTTTTTGAGTCGCGATGTCGATCTGATCGACATGAATGGCTATCTGGCGGATCGCCTCGCCAATCCGGACGGCAGCTCTTGAACGCTGCTCTCCGGCTCCCTGCAACCCACCGACTGAACGAGACCCGATCATGGTTCCGATAGTGGAAGCAGCCGTCGTGGTGATCTTTTTCATGATCATCCTGTCGGCGTTCTTTTCTGGTTCCGAAACCGCGTTGACGGCCGCCAACCGGTCGCTCATCCACCACCTGGAGACCGAGGGCAATCGCCGCGCCCGCCTTGTGTCGCGGCTGATCGGCGATCGCGAGCACCTGATCGGCACCATTCTGCTCGGCAACAACCTGGTAAATATTTTTGCCTCGACGCTTGCCGGTTATGCGTTCAGCCAGTTGTTCGGCGAAGCGGGCATTGTTTACGCAACCATCGTGATGACCGCCCTGGTGGTCGTCTTTGCCGAGGTCATGCCCAAAACCCTGGCGATCCGCAAACCCGAGCGCTTTGCCCTGACCATCGCACCGGTCATGAGCGTACTGGTGCGCGTCCTTGCGCCCATCACGTCCGCGGTTCAGTGGCTGGTCATCGTTATCTTCCGCCTTATCGGCGTGCGCGACAGCGACGGTAGCGCGACATCGGAAGCGGAGATCCGAGGCGCCTTGGCGCTCTACAAACACGAAGGCGGACTGGTCAAGGACGAGCACGACATGCTCGACAGCATTCTGGACCTTGGTCAGGTCGAGGTCGGCGAGGTCATGACTCACCGGCGCTCGCTGATCACCGTCGACGCTGACGGTCCGATTGACGAGCTGATCGACGAGATCCTGGCCAGCCCCTATACGCGCATTCCACTGTGGCGCGACGAGCCCGACAACATTATCGGCGTGCTGCACGCCAAGAACCTGCTGCGCGAGCTCCGCCGTTCGGAAGGCCGCACCGAGGGCCTTGCGATCGTCGACATCGCGAGCGAGCCGTGGTTCGTGCCCGACACCACGACACTGTCGGAACAGCTCACCAACTTCCGTGAGCGCCACGCCCACTTCGCGCTGGTGGTCGACGAATACGGCACCTTGATGGGTGTCGTCACCATGGAGGATATCCTTGAAGAAATCGTCGGCGAGATCGAGGACGAGTATGACGAGGACATCCAGGATTTCGCGGTGTCGGAAGACGGATCGTTCACCGTTGACGGGACATCGACCATCCGCGACCTGAACCGCGAATTCGACTGGAACTTGCCCGACGACGAGGCCAACACCATCGCCGGCCTGGTCATCCACGAAGCCCGGCAGATCCCCGAGGTCGGCCAGAATTTCGTGTTCCATGGATTCCGCTTCGAGGTCACTGGTCGTCAGCGTAATCAGTTGACCGAATTGAAGCTGACGCCCCTGGAAGAGACACTGAACGGCGATGATGAAACGCCGGCCTGATGTCCAAACAGCTGTTGTGTATGATCCATAATCGACGAAACCCCCTCTCCCCTTGAGGGAGAGGGTTGCGTAGGCTTTCGCGCGATAGCGCGCTAGCCGAAGCTGGGTGAGGGGAAGTTTGTTCCATTGGCAGCGTCTTCAATTGTGTTACGCGCTAGCGCGCGGCCCCTCACCCCGGCCCTCTCCCTCAAGGGGAGAGGGAGCGAAGACGTCTCTCCTGTGAATGGCGCTCATGTGCCGATGAGATCATGATCGCTGCTCTCGTACCTGTCCTTGTTCCGGTTGTCGTCGCGATTCTCATCGGCGTCGTCTGGGGCAAACACGGGAAACCGGTCGACCCGGGCGCGGCCAGTCAGCTGATCTTAAACGTCGGCACGCCGTGCCTGATCTTTTCGACATTGTCGACACTCAGCATCGAACCAGGCGAACTCGGCCGCATGGCGCTGGCGTCGATCTTCATCATGGGCGGCTTCATCGTTATCGGTCCATTGATGTTGCGGGTGCTGGACCTGCCGCGCGGTGTCTTTTTGTCGCCCCTCGTTTTCGGCAACCTCGGCAATCTCGGCCTGCCGCTCAGCCTGTTCGCGTTCGGACAAGAAGGGCTCGAGTTGGCGCTGATCATGTTCGCCACGCAATCGATCCTGTTCTTCACGATCGGCATGTGGCTGATGTCGGCGCAGCCCTCTCCGCTGATGATGGTCAAGACGCCGCACCCCTACGCCATTGCCCTGGCGCTCGCCTTTACCTTGACTGACACGGCGCCGCCGGTGTGGTTGATCAACGCGACCGAGCTTCTGGGCGGCATGACCATTCCCCTGATGCTGGTGATGCTCGGCGTCTCGCTGTCGCGCATGCACGTCACGCGGTTCGTCAGACCGCTCATCCTCGCCCTGCTGCGCGTCGGCGTCGGCCTTGGACTCGCCTTCGTCATCGGCTGGGTGCTCGGCCTCGAAGGCCTGGCTCTGGGTGTCGTGATGATCGCCTGTTGCATGCCCGGCGCGGTCTTCAACTACCTAATGGCGGTTCGCTTCGATCGCTCACCGGGCGAGGTGGCGAGCTACATCGTGATCTCGACCGTGGCCGTCCTGGTCCTTTTGCCGGGTCTGATCCCCTTGGCATGGTGGGTGGCGGGCACACCCTGACGCCGCTTGCGCGGCTTTCCGGCAAGGGTTTATGCTGCAGCGCACAATAACTGGAGACCGGCATGCCTCTGCCAGAACCGGCGCCACGTCGTCTGATGCACAACCGCACCATCGTCTGTGAGGGCTATGAGCGCGATGACGGCCTGTGGGACATCGAAGCCCATCTGACGGACGTGAAGACCTATGGCTTCGACAACCGGGATCGCGGCCGGATCGAAGCCGGCGAACCGATCCATGGCATGTGGCTGCGCCTGACACTGGACGAAGAGTTCGTCGTTCACGATGTCCAGGCGGCCATGGATTACACGCCCTTTGCCATCTGCAGCCACATCGCGCCGACCCACAAGAAGCTGATCGGCGAGCGTATCGGCACCGGCTGGAACCGCCGCGTCCGCGCGCTGTTGGGCGGCACCGACGGTTGCACCCACATGCGCGAGATGCTGGGCCGCATGGCGACCGTGGCAATTCAGACGATGTACGGCAAACGCAGCAAGAAGCGCGAAGAGGCGGAAGAAAGCGGGCGCAAACCGTTCGTCATCGACGGTTGTCATGCCTGGGCGAGCGACGGACCTGTTGTCGCCCATGAGTATCCCGACTGGTTCACGGGCGAGCCCTGCAAGGCCGCCAGCGACGAAACCAGGCCGGACTCACAGGGACCGACTTAACTGGACGCCTCTTCCGGCGTTTGCGTGACGAGCGCCAGAGCATGAATGTCGCTCGCCATTTCTTCCGATAAGGCTTGGTAAACCATCCGTTGCCGTTGAACCCGTCCGAGACCGCGGAATTGTGCGGCGACAATCGTGACGCGGAAATGGCTTTCGCCTTCCGGCCGGGCACCGGCATGACCGGCGTGAAGATGGGATTCATCAACGATATCAAGATGTTCAGGCGACAGCGCCGCTTTCAGCTTTTGCTCAATGGCTTGCGCGACGCGCATGGCAGTCTCCGTGGTCAAAGCCGCCCGTGTGCCTTGTCAGGCTTGGCGTGCGTCACCATACTTCGCCCATGAGCCAGGCCAAACCACAGATTGACATCAACTCGGTCGCCCCCGTCGACACGGAGACCAGGCGATGCAGCTGGGCCGGCTGTAACGAGATCGGCGAGTTCAAGGCGCCCTTGTCTCGCGACAATCTGCGGCAATACCAATACTTCTGCCTGGAGCACATCCGCCAGTTCAACAAGGCCTGGAACTACTTCGAGGGCTGGTCCCGCGACGAAATCGAGGCCTATCAGCGTGCCGACCTCTATTGGCACCGCAGAACCTGGCGCCCAGCCGACCGCGAGGCCTTCACGCGCGCCTGGCGCGAGGCAATTTTGAACGAGCGCATCGACGACCCCTATGGTTTTGTCGATGGCGAAGAGGCGGGCGGCACCAACGGACGCAGCGACGAAGAAAGGGCCAATTCCCTGCCCGACGAGCGCAAGGCCGAGATCATTTTGAAGGTCGAACCGGGCGCCTCAGAGGACCACATCAAGCAGCGGTTCAAAGAAGAGGTGAAAATCCACCATCCCGACGCCAACGGCGGCGACAAGGAGGCCGAAGAACGGCTTCGTCTGGTGATTTGGGCCTATCGCCTGTTAAGCGAAAAGAAACAGGAGATATGACGGCTTCGCGACTTGTACCCAGAGGGGTCGTTATGCCAATGTTCCCGGCCGATTCTGCCTAGCGTGTCGTCGTATTTGGCCCGTGCCGCTGATCCGATCGATAGGGATGAAGTCGATCGACGTCAGAAGGTGCGGTCCCAACCCGTTTGCAACGAGTGAAAGTTAGACCATGGCGATTGAGACCACCGAATCAGGGCTGCTGCCGGCCGGAGAGCCGGACATCATGGTGTCGGTCCCGCAGCTGTTCGGCATCGAAACCGACCTGCAGGTTCCCGCCTATTCGGAACCGACCGACCACGTGCCGCCGGTTGACGAAAGCTATGTCTTCGATCCGGAGACCACGCTCGCGATCCTGGCCGGCTTCTCCCACAACCGCCGGGTGATGATCCAGGGCTACCACGGCACCGGCAAATCGACCCATATCGAGCAGGTGGCAGCGCGCCTGAACTGGCCGTGCGTGCGCGTCAACCTGGACAGCCACATCAGCCGTATCGATCTGGTCGGCAAGGACGCCATCGTCCTGCGCGACGGCAAGCAGGTGACGGAGTATCGCGAAGGCATCCTGCCCTGGGCGATCCAGCATCCCGTCGCGCTCGTCTTCGACGAATACGACGCCGGTCGGCCCGACGTCATGTTTGTCATCCAGCGCGTCCTGGAGGTCTCCGGCAAATTGACCCTGCTCGACCAGAACAAGGTCATCCACCCGCATTCGGCATTCCGCCTGTTCTCGACCGCCAACACGGTCGGCCTGGGCGATACCACCGGCCTCTATCACGGCACCCAGCAGATCAACCAGGGTCAGATGGACCGCTGGAGCCTGGTCGCGACCCTGAACTATCTGGCGCACGAGGAAGAGGAAAAGATCGTACTGTCCAAGATGCCGGGGCTCGACAGCAAAGAAGGCCAGGAGCAGATCAAGGCCATGGTCGCGGTCGCCGATCTGACCCGCGGCGCCTTCATGGCCGGCGACATCTCGACCGTCATGTCGCCGCGTACCGTGATCACCTGGGCGGAGAACGCCGAGATCTTCAATGATCTGGGCTTCGCCTTCCGCGTCACTTTCCTCAACAAGTGCGACGAGACTGAGCGGCCGCAGATTGCCGAGTTCTATCAGCGCTGCTTCGGCAAGGAGTTGCCGGAATCGGTGGTCGCGGAACGCGCCTGAGGTAACGGCCCTTGTCACGGGACGAGAACAGCGTCGAACCATTCAAGCGGGTCCTGGTCGGCACCATGCGGGCGATTTCGCGCGACGCCGAACTGGAGGTTAGCTTCGGCGTCCAGGATCCTTCCGCTGCCGGCCACAACGCGCAATTGACCCAGCCGCCACGTGATCTGGACGTTGCGGCTGTCACGCGCTCGCGCGGCGAGTCCGACGCGCTGGCACTGAAGCTGCGTCACCACGATCCCGCGACCCACGCCAAGCGCCAGCCCAGCGGCGAGATCGGCCGCGCCATTTATGACGCCGTCGAACAGGCACGCTGCGAGAGCCTCGGCGCGCGGCGCATGAAGGGCGTGCGCGATAACCTCTCGGTCGTGATCGAGGACCGCTGCCGCGCCAAGGGCATGCACCAGATCGAGAGCCAGGAGGATGCCGCGCTATCGGACATCATCGGGCTGATGGTCCGCGAACGCATGACCGGCGAGAAACCGCCGCCGTCGGCCGCCAAGGCGGTCGACATGTCGCGCAAGTGGGTCGAGCACAAGGTCGGCGCCGAGCTCGACGAACTCGCGCGTTCGTGCCGCAACCAGGAACACTTCGCTGACGTTTTGCGCGGCCTGATCAAGCACCTCGATCTGGCGGACGAGGAGACCGACCAGGCGTCCGAACAATCCGACAGCCAGTCCCAGGACGAGAACAGCGATCCCGATCAGGCCGAGGGCGAGGCCGAAGGCGAGAGCAGCGAGTCAGGCGCCGACGATCAAGCGGAAGCCGACGGCATGGACGATCAGATGGCCGAGGATGACTCAATGGCCGCCGACTCCGCCGACGCGGACGACGAGGACATGATGCCGGCCGGCTCCGACGACACCGATCCGTCCGGGCGCATGCGCCGGCCCGACGGCACCTTTGGCAACCGCCGCGAGCCGTATTATCACGCCTACACCAACGAGTTTGACGAGGTCGTCGGCGCTGATGAACTGTGCGACCCCGAGGAACTGGCGCGTCTGCGCGGCCAGTTGGATCAGCAGATCCAGCACCTGCGCGGCGTCACCTCGCGCCTCGCCAACCGGCTGCAGCGCAAGCTGATGGCCCAGCAGAACAGGTCCTGGGAGTTTGACCTGGAGGAAGGCATCTTGGATACGGCGCGGCTCACCCGCATCGTCGTCGATCCCTTGATGCCCTTGAGCTTCAAGGTCGAGCACGAGACCGAGTTCCGCGATACCGTCGTGACGCTTCTGATCGACAACTCCGGTTCCATGCGCGGGCGCCCCATCGGCATCGCCGCCATGAGCGCCGACATCCTGGCCCAGACGCTGGAGCGCTGCGGCGTCAAGGTCGAGATCCTGGGCTTCACGACACGCACCTGGAAGGGCGGCAGGAGCCGCGAGAAGTGGCTGTCGGACGGCAAGCTCGCCAATCCTGGCCGTCTCAATGATCTCCGCCACATCGTCTACAAGGCCGCCGACGCGCCGTGGCGGCGCGCGAGGAAGAGCCTGGGCCTGATGCTGCGCGAGGGGCTGCTGAAAGAGAACATCGACGGCGAGGCCCTGCTCTGGGCCCACGAGCGTCTGGTCACCCGGCCCGAGCAGCGGCGCATCCTGATGGTCATCTCCGACGGCGCGCCGGTCGACGACTCCACGCTCTCGGTCAACGCCGGCAATTACCTGGAGCGCCACCTGCGCGACGTCATCAACTGGATCGAGATGATGTCGCCGGTCGAGCTGATCGCCATCGGCATCGGCCACGACGTCACCCGCTACTACCGCCGCGCCGTGACGCTCGTCGACGTCGAACAGCTGGGCGGCACCATGCTCAACGAACTCGCCGCCTTGTTCGACGAAGAACCCACCGGCATGCGCCGCGCAAGCGGGCGCGGGCGGGCGGCATAGGCCCGCCGATCTAGTTTCTGTACTTGGCTGACCAAAATCTGGGCGTCGCCTCGTCTGGCTGCCGGTTAACCAGATAGACTGTCATGCCGTTTAGCCTAGTCTCGATAGGCGCTGGCCCATCGCCCTAGCGTGCTTCGATCCGGCTGCAGCACAAAAAGATAGAACGAGTAGGAGTATCTGAGACGACGCGCATCGCTCAAATCGATCTTGGAGCGGACGATCGCCTGCAGTTCCTCGCAGCTTAGTCTTTGCGTCTGGTAGAGATGCAGGCGGTCCTCAGGACGCACAACCAGCTGCCCATAACGATCCAACTCTCCGAAGTCCGCGTGATAGATGACCGGCCTTATGTAGACGACCCCGTTGTCGTCGATACGAACGACCTCGTTGCTGTACTCGGCCGCGATCGCGTCTTGCAGCTTTACCGCCGCTTCAGGCGTGTAGAGATCGTGGATGACGTAAGGTGAACCCTGATAGTGCGCCGTGCGACAAAGCGGATCGAGCCTGATCCAGCCCCACCAGAAACTGGCAAAGCCGTAAAGAAACCAGATCACCAGGATACCGGCGCAAACGGCTATCATCACTGGCCATCGTGTTCCCCGTTGTGTCATTGGGGTGACCGGCTTGATCCGGTGATACGCCCGTTCATGGCATCAAGAGGCCGCCAGACTGCTCCCGACGTCATTTGTCAGCCTTGTATGCGTTTTCCCACCGGAGCTTTGTTTCATAGCCCGGCTGGACCACAAAGACATAGAACGTGACGGGCCAACGATGTGGCGTCAGATCCTCTTTGTTAAACTCCGACCTAAGGTACGGTCGCACTTCATCACAGGTGAGCTTGGGGGTCTGAAGAAGAAATTGCTCGTCTTCAGGACGCACCACAAGCTGCCCCAGCCGAACGAGATCCAAGAAGTACCCGTAGTAGAGAGCCGGGCGAATGAGCACCGCACCATCGTGGTCAATGGTTACCGCCTCATCGCTGTACCGGGACGCGATGACGTCTCTTAACCGCTCGGCAGCCTCCGGTTTGTAGAGATCATCGACAACAAACGCGAAGCTTCGTCCGGGCTCGTCGACACACAACGGATCCAGCTTTTTCCAGCCCCAATGAAACTGCGCGGCGCTGTAGAGAAACCATAGAACAAGCGTACCGGATGCGACGGCCAAGCACGCCGACCAACCGAGCGGGTGGCCGCTCATTTGGTAAGCCAACGGGTGCGCGCCATGGTGTCGTGTCCCTGTGCCTATTCACCTCCTGTTCTATCACGAGGAAAGCGGCAATTGTGTGCATTTCTTGTGATAAATACACGGCACGCGTGTCCGTGTCACTCGGGGTAATCGACTCGACAAGCGGCGAATTCGACCGCACGAGACGCGTCAGCCCTTGGTCCCCGCCTCCGCCTCCAGGCCGCGGATGACGACGTCGAGGCCGAAGGCGAACTCGGCGTCGGGGTCGACATCGGCGATCTGGTCGACCAGTTCGGTGGTCAGCGGGAAGTCGCCTTTCGACAGGCTCTCGATCAGCTTGGTGCGCTCTTCCGGGCTATAGGGCGCGATCCAGTCGGTCAGCTCCCAGCACGAGAAGTTCTCCGTATAGGCCAGCAGCATGCGCGATGAGCGCACGGTTGCCTTGGGCGAGAAACCGCCAGTGCGCAGCGCGGCGTACATCGCCTCGCCCAGCCGGTGTTCGCTGGGCACCCAGTCCTCGAAAGTCGCGAACACAAGAATGACGCCGGGATGGCGGTGCGCCAACGCACGGAAAGCATGGCAGATGTCGCTGACCCGCTCTTGCCACGAACCGTTGGGCTCAGGCAACTCGCACTCGCTGATGACCGTTTCGATGACGCTGTTCATCAGTGCCGCGCGGTTCGGCACGTGATGATAGAGCGCCATCGGGTCGACCCCCATCGCGCCGGCCAGCTTGCGCATGCTGAACTGCGACGCGCCGCCACGATCGAGCATATCGATCGCCGCCTCGACAATACGCTGGCGCGACAGGGTTCCGCGTTGACTCATCGATATCGGCTCTCAAAGCAGTTGACGTACTCTACATTGTAGAAGAACCTAAATTTCTACGCCGTAGAATTTATTGAGGACTTTGACATGACACTAACTCACATTCGCAAATCTGCCATTACCCGGCGTCATTTGCTAGGAACCGGTATCGCTGCGGCCGCCGTGCTGCCATTCGCCGCACGGGCCGACCTGCCGACCAATCCCGACGTGGTCGTGATCGGTGCCGGCGCCGCGGGCCTGGCTGCCACGCGCACCCTGATGGAACGCGGCGTTTCCGTCGCCCTGGTCGAGGCCGGCGATCGCATCGGCGGACGCGCCTATACGGAGACCGAGACCTTCGGCGTTCCCTTCGACCACGGCGCCCACTGGCTGAACCACGGTACGCGCAACTTCTTCAACGGCTATGCCAAAGAGAACGGTTTCGACATCTATACCGACCCCGACAGCTACCGTGTCTTTATCGGCGACCGCGAAGCCTCGTCGAGCGAGGTCAATGCACTTTGGCAAACCTGGGGCCTGATGGACGACGAAATCGGCGAAGCCGCCGAAAGAGGCCTCGACGTCGCCCCAACGACGGTGACCTCGATGAACCTTGAATGGTCGAACACCGTCGCCTTCGGTATCGGCCCCTGGGACATGGCCAAGGACTTCGACGACTTTTCCACACTCGACTATTGGGAGACGGTCGAAGGCGGCACCAGCTGGTTCTGCCGCCAAGGTTACGGCGCCGTCGTCGCCCACTACGGCGCCGGCGTGCCGGTTTCGCTCGATACGGCGGTCAGCCGGATCGGCTGGGGCGGTTCGGGCGTCACGGTCGAGACAAACCGCGGAACAATCGAGGCCAAGGCCGTCATCGTTACCGTCTCGACCGGAGTCCTGGGCGCCGGTCACATCACCTTCGATCCGGTGTTGCCGGTCGAGAAGCAGGAATCCTTCAATGCAATCTCGATGGGCCTTTACAACCACATCACGCTTCAGTTCTCCGAGGACGTCTTCGGTGGCGGGCCGGACGGCTACCTGATGTTCCAGGTCGGCGACGACATGCGGGCCTTCGGCGGACTGACCAACATCAGCGGCAGCGGCATTTCCTATTGCGATGTCGGTGGATCGTTCGCCCAAGAGCTGGAACGGGCCGGCGATGCCGCGGCCGTCGATTTCGCCATGGGCAAGCTGAAGGAAATGCTTGGCTCGGATATCGAAAAGGCGTTCATGAAGAGCCATGTGACAACGTGGGGCCAGGACCCGCTCTTCCTCGGCTCCTATGCCGCGGCCGAGCCCGGAGCGTACCCGATGCGCGCAATCCTGCGCGAGCCGGTTGGTGACCGCATCTTCTTCGCCGGGGAAGCCTGCAGCCCGGCAGTCTGGGCCTTTGTCGACGGCGCGTACGAGACGGGCGTCGATGTGGGGCGTCAGGTGGCCGGCGAGGTCACCTGACGATCAGCGCAGATTGGTGCCGTAGAACTCCATGGTCCGCTGCCAGGCGAGCGCCGCGTCGGCCTCGTCATAGCTGGCGCGGGTCGGGTTGGCGAAGGCGTGCTCGGCCTCATACCAGTAGGCGCTCAGCGACTTGCCGGCCTCGGCCATCGCCACTTCGAAACCGTCGACCATGGGTTTGTTGATCCATTGGTCCTTGGTCGCGAAATGGCCGATGACCGGGCCTGAGAGCGGCGCCAGTTCGGCCGCCGACTTCGCGACGTTGCCGTAATAGATGACCGTGGCGTCGATTGGCCGGTCAAGCGAGGCGTTGAGCGACCATCCGCCGCCGAAACACCAGCCGACCGTGCCGATCTTGCCTGTGGTGTCGTCGCGCGCGCGCAGCCAGTCGGTCCAGGCGCCCAGCGTTTCGTTGGCTTCGGCCGCGTCGACGGCATTCATATGCGCGCGCGCGTCGTCGGGGTTGTCGGCGACCTTGCCGTCATAGAGGTCGACCGACAGCGTCGAATAGCCATGACCGACCAGGTCGGCACCGACCGCCTTGATCTGATCGTTCAGACCCCACCACTCGTGGATCAGCAGGATCGACGGCGCCGGTGTCTGGGCAGGCGCGCCGAAGGCGGCGTTGACCTGCTTGCCACCGGGCGTCGCGATCGTCACAGTCTCCAGCGATTCGGCGGCGGCGCGGGCAAGCTTGGGGTCGGCGAGAACGGCCGCCAGGCTTGTGGCGGCAAGAGGCGCGGTGATCGCTTGGCTAAGAACGTCGCGTCGGGCAAGCATGGCAGTCCTCTCGGATGGAGTTCCAATGGTCACGACGTTAACGCGCCTTTCGCGCACCACCAAGTCGTTGGCGGTCACAAGCCTGTGCGTTCTGTCGTTGACGCTGGCCGGCATCGTAGCGTGCGCGCAGGAGCCGACCGGCGAGGAGAACGTGACCACGGCAACCTTGGATCGCGACGATCCGGAACGCCGGTCCTTTGGTGAACTGACCCTGCTGGCAGGCTTCGAGCTAGAGCTCGACAACCCGGACTTCGGCGGCCTCTCCGGCCTGGACGTTACCGATGACGGTTCCCGTCTTGTCGCCGTCAGCGATCGCGGCTGGTGGGTCACCGCCGATCTGACACAGGACGACAGCGGTAAACTGCTTTCCATCGAGAACCTGTCGATCCAACCGATGTTCGACGTCGACGGCTCGCCGCTTGCCGACCGCGCGGGCGGCGACTCCGTACGCTGGCGCGACGCCGAGGATCTGGCGCGCACAACCGACGGCGGCTACTACGTCACCTTCGAGCGCGAGCATCGCCTGTGGCGTTACGACACCATCGACGCCCTGCCCTATGCCATCGAACTGCCGGGCGAGGTTGCGGCGCTCAGGTCCAATGGCGGCCTTGAGTCCGTCGCCTTGTTGCCCGACGGACGGCCTCTGGTATTCGCAGAGGAGTCCCGGGGCGACGATCAGGTCATCGACGGATGGCTGTTGGAGAACGGTGCCTGGCGAAAGCTCGCCTACCAGGGCCACGATGATTTCAGCGTCACCGGCATGGCGGGATTGGGCGATGGCAGCCTGATTGTTCTGGAGCGCTGGTTCATGGAACCGGCGTTCCTCAGCATCCGCCTGCGTCGGATCGCACCGGAGATGCTGGAAGCAGACGCCATCATCGATCCGCCGGTCCTTGCGGCGTTCAGCAACGCCCTCTTGATCGACAATTTTGAGGGGATCGCCGTGAGACCGGCGCCGGACGGCAGCGGCTACTTGCTCTATATCGTCTCCGACGACAACTTCATCTTCACCCAGCGAACGCTGCTTTATCAGTTTCATCTGGCGGTATCATGACCACGCAAACGCTCAACATCCGCTCGGCAAGCCATGACGATGTCGAAGCCTGTTTCGCGTTGTACCGCGAGGTGCAGGAGATCCACGTCGCCGCACGTCCCGATCTCTTCAAGCCGCCGGAACTAGACGACAGCTTCAGGCACCTGATCGGCGATGCAATCGATGCCGAGCACAAAGGCATCCTGCTCGCCTGGCACAACACGGTCGCGGTCGGCATGGCGATCTATGAGTTCACGCGCCTGGACCCGACCGGCGTCTACCTGATCGACCGGCCGATCCTTTGGCTGGAGTCTGTCGTCGTCTCACCCGATTACCGTGGAAAAGGGTGCGGCAAGGCGATGATGGATCTCTTGAAGAGTCTTGCTGCCGAAAACGGTGTCGAGACACTGGCTTTGGAAGCCTGGCGCTTCAATCAGGCGGCGCAGATCTGGTTCGAACGTCAGGGTTTCGCCACACACAGCAACACGATGATGGCCGTTATCGGCGACGATTAGTTTTTCGGCGCGACCAGATACTGCGGTGCGAAGAAACCCATGAGCAGGCGGTACGGCAGTAGGAGCGTCAGCGCCATCAAGCCCTTGATGGCGTAGTCGCCAATGCCGAGCTTGAACCAGTCCAAGCCCCATTCGGCGAAGAACAGGGCGAACAACAGATAGAAGAAGATCAGTGTGTCGAACGCCGACGCGATGGCCGAAGACACCAGCGGCGCGCGCCACCAACTGCCCCGGCGCAGTTTCTGAAAGATTGCGACGTCCAGAAGCTGGCCGGCCAGGAATGCCGAGCCTGACGCGACGGCGGTCAATAACGCGACCTCTGTCATCACCAAGGGCCAGTCGGCCAAGGGTTCGGGCCAGTCGGCAAAGAATGCGGACATGACGACGCCGACGATGAAACCGACGATCACAATCCTGACCGCCTTGGCCGGTCCGTAGGTGCGGTTGGAGAGGTCGGTCACCAGGAACGCGAACGGGAAGGTGAACGCGCCCCAGGTCAGCCACTCGCTGATCTGGAAGTGGACCAGGATGTTGGACGCGACCACGACCGCGGCCATCGCCACGGTCGGCAACACCAACTCGCGGGAAAACAGAGTCATGGGTGTCGGGCCAAGGGCGCCGCGATCACGCGGCGGCGTCTGCCTTGCGGGCGGCGGCCTTCTCGATCCGGCGCTTCAGGCGAAGCGCCTCATCCGGCAGCTTGCTGTCGTTGCGGCTCATCAAAAACGCATCGAGGCCGCCGTTCTTCTCGACGGTCCGAATGGCGTTCGCCGAGAGCCGGAGCGAAATCATCTGGCCGAGCGCGTCGGAATAAAGCTTGGTTGTCTGCAAGTTGGGCAGGAACCGGCGCCTGTTCTTGTTCTGCGCGTGGCTCACATTGTTGCCCGACTGGACGCCCTTGCCTGTCAGCTGGCAGCGTCGCGACATCATCCAACTCCTTAGAATAAGCTAAGGCGCGGCCGCCGGGGCCACGCCACATCAATCCGGGAGCGGCTATTTACGCGCGGCAGGCCGGAAGGTCAAGATTCACCGACAAAGGGCGCCTGATCGGATCACGAAGGGGCTGAATCGCTTGGTGATTCAGCCCCTCCGTGTGAATCCGATCTCCATCAAATCAGGATATGCTCTAAGGCCCTCCGCGCGGCGCTTCTGACCGGCAAGCCGCCCGCCGCGACGTCCTTTTCCAAGTCGGCCACCAAACCGGCCGTTCGCGGGTCGGTCCGGACCTTCTCCATGACGAAATCGCCGATTTCAAGCCACAAACGGCGTTTTGCCTGCTCCTGTCGTCGGGCGTCCAACTCGCCGGCGCACGTCATGGTCTCCCAGAAAGCCTCGATCGACTGCCAGACCGTGTCGATGTCGGTCCCTTCAAGCGCCGAGCACGATTCGACCCGGGGCGACCAATGCGTGGATTGCGGCTTCAGAAGACCGAGCGCGGCGCGGTAGTCGGCGACCACGTGGCGCGCGGCATCCTTCAAGGCGCCGTCGGCCTTGTTCACCAGGATCAGGTCGGCCAGCTCCATGACGCCGCGCTTGACGCCCTGCAACGTGTCGCCGGCGCCCGGCGCCAGCAGCAGCAAGAACATGTCGGTGACGTCGGCGACCGCGGTCTCCGACTGACCGACACCGACGGTCTCGACAATTACGACGTCATAGCCGGCCGCCTCGACCACGGCGATCGCCTCGCGGGTACGTCGCGCGATGCCGCCTAGCAAACCCGCCGACGGCGACGGCCGGATGAAGGCCCGGGCGTCGCGCGACAGCCGCTCCATGCGGGTTTTGTCGCCCAGGATCGAGCCGCCCGTGCGCGTCGAGGATGGGTCGACCGCCAAGACGGCGACACGATGACCCCGCTCGATGGCATAAAGCCCGAAGGTCTCGACAAAGGTCGACTTACCGACGCCCGGCGCACCGGAGATGCCGAGGCGCTTGGCCTTGCCGCCCAGCGGCAACAATCCGGCGAGCAGATCCTCCGCCGCGTCCTGGTCAGCGTCGCGGGTCGATTCGACCAGCGTGATCGCGCGCGCCATGGCGCGCCGGTCGCCGGCCTTTACGGCGTCGATGAGCTCGCTTGTGGCAGTCAAGGTGGTGCGGTCAGGCCGCCTGGCGCCGGCTCTGGACGAGATCGATGATCTCCGCCGCAGCCGCCGGGATGCTGGTGCCCGGACCATAAATCGCGCTGACACCGGCAGCCCTGAGCATATCGTAGTCCTGAGGCGGGATGACGCCGCCGCAGACCACCAGGATGTCGCCGGCACCCTGCTGCTTCAGGTCCTCGATGAGCTGGGGCACCAGCGTCTTGTGGCCGGCCGCCTGGCTCGACACGCCGATCACGTGGACATCGTTCTCGACAGCCTGGCGCGCTGCCTCGTCCGGGGTCTGGAACAGCGGTCCGATATCGACATCAAAGCCGATATCGGCAAACGCGGTGGCGATGACCTTGGCGCCGCGATCATGACCATCCTGGCCCAGCTTGACCACCAGCATGCGGGGCCGCCGGCCCTCCTTGGCCGCGAACTCATCGACGTCCGCGCGGATGCGCTCGAACGCCTCGTCACCCTCCCAGGCATCGCCGTAGACGCCTGAGATCGAGCGAATGACCGCGCGGTGGCGGGTGAAGACCTGCTCCATGGCGTCGGAAATCTCGCCGACGGTCGCGCGCGCACGTGCCGCCTCGATCGAGAGCGCCAGAAGATTGGCATCCCCGGCGGCGCCCGCCGTGATGGCGTCGAGGGCCGCGCGGCAGGTCGCGTCGTCACGGCTCTCGCGGACCTCAGTCAGACGCGCGACCTGTTGCTCGCGCACCTGCGTGTTATCGATGTCGCGAACGTCGACCTCGCTCTCCTCGCCGGTGGTGTACTTGTTGACGCCGACGATCACCTCCTCGCCGCGATCGATGCGCGCCTGCCGGCGTGCCGCGCTCTCCTCGATCCTCAGCTTCGGCATGCCCACCTCGATCGCCTTGGTCATGCCGCCGAGGTCGTCGACCTCGCCGATCAGCTTGCGCGCTTCGGCTGCCAGGGAATGAGTCAGACTTTCAACGTAGTAGCTGCCGGCGAGCGGGTCGACGACGCGTGTGACCTCGGTCTCCTCGGCCAGGATCAACTGCGTGTTGCGCGCAATGTGGGCGGCGAAGTCGGACGGCAGCGCCAGCGCCTCGTCGAACGAGTTGGTGTGCAGGCTCTGGGTACCGCCCAGAACGGCGGCAAGCGCCTCATAGGCCGTGCGGACGATATTGTTGTAGGGATCCTGCTCGGTCAGCGAGACACCGGATGTCTGGCAGTGGGTGCGCAGCATCGACGAACGCGGGTTCTTCGGCTCGAACTCCGCCATCAGCTCCGACCACAGCATGCGTGCCGCCCGTAGCTTGGCGACCTCCATGAAGAAGTTCATACCGATGGCGAAGAAGAAGCTCAGCCGCGGCGCGAAGCTGTCGACATCCAGGCCGCGCGACAAGGCCGCGCGCACGTATTCGACGCCGTCGGCCAGTGTGAACGCCAGTTCCTGCACCGCCGTCGCGCCGGCTTCCTGCATGTGGTAGCCGCTGATCGAGATCGAGTTGAAGCGCGGCATGTGTTCGGCCGTGTGCGCGATGATGTCGGCGACGATCCGCATCGACGGTTCGGGCGGGTAGATATAGGTGTTGCGGACCATGAACTCCTTCAGGATGTCGTTCTGGATGGTCCCGGCGAGTTTCTCCTGCGGCACCCCCTGCTCTTCGGCGGCGACGATGTACATCGCCATCACCGGTAGCACCGCGCCGTTCATGGTCATCGAGACGGTCATCTCGTCCAGCGGGATGCCGTCGAACAGGATCTTGGCGTCCTCGACGCTGTCGATGGCGACGCCGGCCTTGCCGACATCGCCGACGACGCGCGGATGGTCGCTGTCATAGCCCCGGTGCGTCGCCAGATCGAACGCGACGGACAGTCCCTTCTGGCCGCGCGCCAGCGCCTGACGATAGAACGCGTTCGATTCCTCCGCGGTCGAGAAGCCAGCGTACTGCCGGATCGTCCACGGCCGGTTGGCATACATGGTCGCACGCACGCCGCGGGTATAGGGCGCCAGGCCGGGCAGCGTATCCAGGCCCTCGAGCGCCTCCAAATTGGCGGCCGTATAGAGCGGTTTGATGTCGAGGCCCTCTGGCGAGCGCCAGACCAGGCCATCCACGCTGTCGCCTTTCAGGTCTTTTTCCGCCAGATCGCGCCAGGTTTCCGGCGCTTGGTCACGAAACCGGCTCATCGGCCCAATCCCATTCATTTCGCAAGTGCGAAATAAGTATGCGGCCGCCCCGGGGCACCGTCAATTGAGCTCGCCAATCTCCTGAAAACCCAAGGTTTTCAACAAACGCGGCGCTGGACGCCGCGCCGCCCATCAGCCAGTCTCGCTGCGCTCAGACGTCACACGGAGGGCGGGTTTGGAGATCTACGTCGATGCCGATGCGTGTCCCGTGAAGGACGAGATAGTCCGGGTCGCCGAACGCCACGGAATCATCGTGCACATGGTCAGCAACCGCGGTATTCGGCCAACCAACCCCGCCTTGGTGCGCAACGTCATTGTCGCCGATGGCCTTGACGTCGCCGACGACTGGATCGCCGAGCACTGCAGTGCCGGCGACATCGTGATAACCGCCGATATCCCGCTTGCCGCCCGCTGTGTCGAGGCCGGCGCCCGCGTTGTCGACCCGACCGGTCGACCGCTGACGCCCGATAACATCGGTTCGGTTCTGGCGACCCGCGACCTGATGACCCATCTGCGCGAGACCGGTGAGGTAACCGGCGGCGGCCGACCCTTCGCCAAGGCCGACCGGTCGCGGTTCTTGCAGGCTCTAGAAACAGCCGTACAGGCAATCAAACGGAAAAGCACGGTACCGCCGGCCTGAAACGGCTGGCCTTTTCACCTTCTCCAGCCATAAGTTGCCTG
The DNA here is from genome assembly GCA_039028155.1 of Pseudomonadota bacterium. Taxonomy (NCBI): domain Bacteria; kingdom Pseudomonadati; phylum Pseudomonadota; species Pseudomonadota bacterium. The sequence goes on along the minus strand of JBCCIS010000010.1, from coordinate 31,100 downwards.
CACACGAAACAACTTCACCAGGGCAGGTCTATAATGGGTTCGGATCCGCGTTTTCAGCAAGTCGACGCAACGGTCGTGCCGCGTTTCGCCGATATGGCAACGTTCATGCGCACGACGCGCCACGATATCGACGAAGCCATCGACGTCGGCCTTGTTGGCGTTCCGTTTGATTTGGGCGTCAACTTCCGGACCGGCGCGCGTCAGGGCCCGGCCGGTGTGCGCGAGGCATCCAGGCTGATCAGACGCGTGCATCCGGCCAGCGGCATCAACCCTTTCGATGCCTGCAATGTCGCCGACTTGGGTGACGCGCCGGTCAACCCGCTGAGCCTGGAGGACTCGATCGCCAAGATCGAGGATTACTTCGCCCGCTTGCACGGCGCTGGCATCAGGCCGATCGCGATCGGCGGCGATCACACGATCCCGATCCCGATCCTGCGTGGCATCGCCAGGGACCAACCGGTCGGCGTGGTCCATTTCGATGCCCATGCCGACACACTTGATGAGTTGTGCGGCACCAAGGTCAACCACGCGACATTCATGCGCCGCGCCAACGAAGAAGGCCTGATCGATCCCAAGCGGATTATCCAGATCGGCCTGCGCGGCAGCAGGTTCAGCGACGATGATCTGAAGTATGGTTATGACGTCGGCTTCACCATTGTCACCATGGACGAGTATGAGGAGATGGGTCGCGCTGAGGTGATCCGCCGCATGCTGGAAACCCTGGGCGATGGACCGGTCTACATCTCGCTCGACATCGATGGCCTGGATCCGACCTACGCACCGGGTACCGCCGTCCCGGAGATCGGCGGTCTGTTGCCGCGCGACGTGCAGATGATCATCCGTTCGCTCATGGGCCTGGATGTTGTCGGCGCCGATATCAGCGAGGTCGCACCTTGCTTCGATCCGACCGGCATCACCTGCGTCACCGCCGCCAATCTGATGTATGAGATGCTGTGCGTCATGGCACACGCATCGACTGCTCGATCCTAGACGGACACAACACGGTAAGCCGCGATGGCTATCGATGACGTAACGACATCGCTGCCAACGATCGCCGACCTGGGCCGTGCCTATCGCACCGGTGCCTTCACGCCCGTCGATGTACTGGAAGGCTGCCTTGCCCGCATCGCGGCCTGGGAGGCGAAGCTCAATGCCGTCATCACGCTGAGCGAACCGCTCGCGCGTGAACAGGCCGAGCGCGCCAGCCGGGAGATCGCGCAAGGCATCGACCGCGGCCCGCTTCATGGCATTCCGGTCGGCATCAAGGACATCATCGACGTTGCCGGCCTGCCGACGACCTATGCCTCCAACGCGGTATCGCCGCGGACGCCGGCCCAATCGGCGGCTCTGGTCAATCACCTGGAAACGGCGGGCGCGGTCTTTGTCGCCAAGACGAATGTCCTCGAGTTTGCGTCGGGCGCGCTGCACCCGGCCTTCGGGCAGACCAACAATCCGTGGGACATCTCGCGGATCTCCGGCGGTTCCAGCAGCGGATCGGGCGCCGGCGTCGCAGCCGGCTTTTTCGCCGCGGCTGTCGGCACCGATACCGGTGGGTCAATACGCGGTCCGGCCAGCTATTGTGGAATCGCGGGTCTGAAACCGACCTTTGACTTGGTCGATACGACGGGCGTCTATCCCCTTTCGCCGTCGCTCGACCACGCCGGCCCCATGGCGCGCACGCCGCTTTGCGCGCTTGCCATGCTGGACGGCATGGCCGGGCGCAGCAGCGACCTGACACCGCACCCGTTGGGCGGCATACGCTTCACCGTAATCGACGCGTTTCGACGTGATCCCGCACTGTCGGTCGGAATCGCAGCGGCGTTTGACGCAGGCATCGCGGCCCTGGAAGCGGCCGGCGGTGAACGCCTGGATGTTGATCTACCCGCCCTCGGGCCCTGTGATCGGGCGTTGATCGACATCATCTTGCCCGAAGCGACGGCGGTCCATGAAGCGGTCCTGGCCATCAACCCAGAGGGCTACGGGCCGCAAACCCGGCTGCAGCTGGAAATGGGCTTCGAAACGTTGGCTATCGACTACGTCAAAGCCAATCGTTTCCGCGCCGACCTCCGCCGTGATTTCGACGCAGCGTTTGACCAGGTCGACCTCCTGGTGTGCCCAACTGTCGCTTGGGTCGCACCGTCCGCCGACATCGACATCGTCGATGACGAGGGCACAGTCGAGATGCGGTTCATGGGGCCCTTCAACCTGACCGGCCATCCAGCGCTATCCATCCCCTGCGGCCTGGCCGAAGACGGTTTGCCGGCCGGACTCCAAGTTGTGGGGCCATGCGGCGGCGACAGCCGGCTCTTGAGGATCGCCGAGAGCTGGACCCGGCATATGCCCTTGCCGGACATCAAACTGAAACAATAAGGCCCCTTCCCGGATATTCTTCAGAAACAGCCGGTCGCCACATTGGCTTGGCGCGAGGGACATGCCCTCGCCCAGAAAATGTTGGAGATCCGTGCCATGTTGACCAAACCGCTAGAGCATTTCACCGCCGTTTTCAGCCGTATGCGCCGCCGCAACCGCGTGGGCCGCTCGCTTACCGCCATGGAAATGCTGAACGACCATACGTTGCGCGATATTGGCCTTCATCGCTGTCAGATTGCCGGCCTTTCCGGCACCGCCAATGACAACAGCAATCCGGCCGATATCCGGCACTACGCATAACTCCCGCGGCGTCACAAAGCCGATTATGCCCGGCGATCAAGACCCAATCGCCGGGCATTTGGCTGCGCGTGTCCTGAAACAATTGAAACACAATGCCCTCCTTCCAGGCACCGAACAGAAACGAAGCGCTGATAGGCTTGAAGCGGATGGCGCTGTGCCGGCGTCAGGAGTCGTGGAACGAGAACATAACGAAGACGGACACAGCAAAGGGACGGCCCACAGCGGCCTTGCCGGACCGCGAGCAGATCCTGTTGGATTTCGCGGTCTCGCAGTCGCGCGCGGTCTACTATGTCGCCGAGCTTGAGAACGACTCACCGGTCCGCTTCATCAGCAACAATGTCGAGCCGATAACCGGCCACAGACCGGCAAACTTCATTGACGAACACGCCTATGGCCGGCGTTTCATCCATCCCGACGACCTCGACGACTACATGGACAACATCCGGCGCCTGCCCGAGGCCGGCGTACTGACACACACCTATCGGTTTCAGACCGCGGGCGGTGATTGGATGTGGTTCCGCGACGAACTGCGCATGATGCCCGCGACCGATGACGCGCCCCCCCAGTTTGTCGGATGCATGATCGATGTCACCGCCGAGGTCGAGAGCCAGCGCGCGCTGATCCGGTCCGAGGCGATGAACCAGGCCATCGTCGCGACGTCGCGCAACGGCATTGTCGCCATCAACGGCGACGGCAAGCTTGTGGCGATGAACCCCGCGGCCGAACGCCTGTTTGGGCTTAAGCGAGCAGACGTCATGGGCTGTCAGATAAGCGATGTCATGATCCCGCCGCATCTTCGCCAGCACCACGAAGAAGGTTTTGCCCGCTATCGCGAAACCGGGATTTCGGAGATTGAGGGCCAGGTCATGGAGACCGAAGCGATGCGCGCCGACGGTTCTTGCTTTCCGGTGGAACTAGCGTTCTCGCAAATCAATGTGGACGGAGAAGTCCAGTTTGTGGCCGACATTCGCGACCTGAGCGAGCGGTTGGAGGCACGCCAGCAGCGCGAGAACCTGCTGCAGCTCCTGCAAGATGCCATGAACAGTCTGCCGCACGGATTCTCCGTCTCCGATTCCGACGGCAAACTTCTGTTGTGCAACGGTGCCTTTGCCGAGGCTTATGGCCACGCGCCCGACGACCTGATCGGCCGCGGATCGCGGCACTTCGTCGAACAATTGGTCCCAAACATCGCTTCCATCAACGGCCAGCAGCTGATTGATGATCGCGTCGACATCGACGATATCTTGGGTCGTTTGGACCGGGCCAGCACGGCACCGATCGAAGTGCATCTGAAGACCGGCGAGTGGTGGCTGATCACCCGCCATCCGACGTCGGACGGTGGCATCGCCTCGCTGCGGACCGACATCACAGCGCTCAAGGCCGCCGAGGCCGCGGTGCGCGAGAGCAACGCCATGGTCCACCGCCTGCTGGAAGCATGCCCGGTACCATTCGGCATGACGCGCGCGCAGGACAGCCTGATCCTCTACGAAAGCCCGGCTTCGAAGGCGCTCTTTATGCGCGACAGCGACGTTGAACCGGCCTTCGGTATCGACAACTTCGCCGATCTCGCCGAGCGCGACCGCTACTTGGACATTCTGAGGCGCGACAGGACCGTCGACAATTTCGAGGTGACGCTCAAACGCACCGACGGCAACACGTTCCCCGGTCAACTCTCTGCCCGGCTGATCGAGTTCGACGGCGAGGAAGTCATTGTCTTCAGCTCCGCTGACATGACGCTCCAGCTTGAGATCGAAGCGGAGATGGCGCTACAAAGGGAAGCGCTCCACCAGACCGAAAAACTGAGCGCGCTGGGCGAGTTGCTTGCCGGCATTGCCCACGAACTCAACAACCCGCTCTCGGTGCTGGTCGGCCAAGCTCTCCTGTTACGCGAGACCGCCGAGGACCCAACGGTCAAGCAAAGGGCCGAGCGCATCGGCAACGCGGCCGACCGCTGCGCCAGGATCGTCAAGACGTTCCTGGCCATGGCGCGCCAAGAGCCGACCAAAGCGCGCGACATAAGCCTTCGCGATATCGTCGACGCGGCCTTGGAGTTCACCGGGTACGCCTTGCGCGGCTCCAACATCAAGGTTCAGGTCCGTATGGCCCGCGAGTTGCCGCCGATCCATGCCGACGCCGCGCAACTCCAGCAGGTTCTGGTTAACCTCATCGTCAATGCCCAGCATGCTCTCGACGAACGCGACCGAGACGAGAAGCGGATCCTTAAAATCAGCACCAGCTTCCGCGAGCGCGATCAAGAAGTGGTCTTGAAGATCAAAGATAACGGCCCGGGCATGCCCGAGCACGTGCGTCGCCGCATCTTCGAACCGCTGTTCACGACGAAGGACGTGGCAACAGGCACCGGCATTGGCCTGGCTTTATGCCATCGCATCATCAAGTCCCATGGCGGGAAGATGAAGGTTGAAAGTCAGGAAGGACAGGGTACGGCTTTTGTCATCCGATTCCCCGTCAGCGAAACGGCAGCGCCGGCAGAGGAAGCGCCGGACCAAACGGTAAAGAAAAAGACAAGCGGCCGCGCCCTGGTCATCGATGATGAACCAGATGTCGGCGAGCTGATCGGTGAGATCCTCAAGCGGGAGGGGTTCGCGGTCGACCTCGCCCATTCCGGCGCCGACGCGTTGGACCGCCTGAAGGAAGGTGGCTACGACGTCATCTTGAGTGACCTGAAGATGCCCGGTTTCAACGGCCATGATTTGTTTCAGGAGCTGACGGGCGCCTTCGGTGACCTGGTCGACAAACTCGCCTTTATCACCGGCGACACGATGAGCGCCAAGGCGCGTGAGTTCTTGGACTCGAGCGGACGCCCCTACCTTGAAAAACCCATCTCGCCCAAGGATGTGCGCCGCCTGCTTGCCAAGATGGCGGATTCTGGCCCAACGTAGGCGGTACGATGATCAGAATTGGCGGACGAGCGCCCAAGCAGTCCGCGGCAGAAGGAGACCAGTGTGCGAGGTGATCGCGTCCATATCGTTGTCGTCGATGATGAACCCGACATCCGAGAAACGGTTCGAGAGTACCTCAGCCTGCACGGCTTTCGGGTCACTGCGGCGTCAGGCGGTGTCGAGCTCCGGAAGATCTTGGAGGAGAGCAGTGTTCAGCTCGCCATCCTGGACATCGCCATGCCGGGCGAGGACGGTCTGTCGCTTGCACGCTACCTGCGCGAACATCACAAGACAGCCATCATGATGCTGACCGCCGCCGGCGAAGTGGTCGATCGCATCATTGGTTTGGAGATGGGTGCGGACGATTACCTCGCCAAACCCGTCGACCTGCGCGAGCTATTGGCGCGCGTCAAGGCTGTCTTGCGCCGCACCAACATGATGGCCGAAAGCCCCAGCATGGGCGACGACACACCCCACGAACGTGTCCGTTTCGGGACCTGCTGGTTGGATCTGGAGAGCCACAAGCTGATCGATGACGACGGCAACGATGTCGCCATCACCGCCATGGAGTTCGACCTGCTGCGCGCGCTTGCCGAACACCCCAACCGTGTCTTGTCGCGCAACCAGCTGCTCGACCTCGCCCACAACCGCGACTGGGAGCCGTTCGATCGCAGCATTGATATTCGTGTCGCGCGCCTGCGCCGAAAGGTTGAGGCTGATCCCGGCAAACCACAGGCCATCAAGACAGTGCGTGGCGTCGGCTACATGTTTGTACCGACAGGTCAGGCGGATCAGACAGCCGAAGCGGACTAGAGCAAGTTCACAGGGCTAGGTGGATCCGTCAGCACGGCAGATGGTGACGCGGTACGAAGGCCTGCCGTGATAGCGCAGGCGGTACAATGGTGGCACAACGCCGCCTGGCCATGGCGCCCACCCAGTTATCGAAAAAGACACGGGAATCGCGCCACCACGGCGGCCGGCCCAACGCGTCTCGTTTGCGGGCCTTCATGTTTAGCGGTTCCCGCGTGTCGAGACCGGCCGTGGCGTCACGATGATACTCGTTCCACAGTGTATCGGCCTCGTACTCCAGGTGATTGAACATATAGGCAGCCGAGCGCTGCTCGTCGGCCAGCAGGCACGGGCCGGTCTCGTTCGACGCGGCCAGCGTCACGAGGTCGTCCACATCGTCGATCGCCCGCTGGTCGACCGTCGTATGGCGCGACACCGGGGTTGTCATACGTCCGCCCAGACCACGCACCAACCAGTGTCCGCTGTCCTCGATGTCCTGCTGGTAGAGTCCGAAGACCTTTCGCGGCAGCGGCTCCTTCCGGATGCCGTGGCGATGGAACAGCGCCGCCTGCGCGGCCCAGCAAACGTAAAGACTGAGACCGACATGGTCGTCGGCCCAATCAAACAGCCGAGCCAGCGAGCGCCAGTAAGTGACGGCGCCGAACGGCAGCAGTTCGACCGGCGCGCCGGTCACGATCAGACCGTCGAACCGGTGATGGGCGACATCCTCCCAACGCTGGTAGAAGCGCTTTAGATGGTCGTGTCCGGTTGTCTTGGGTTCGTAGCCCGATGGCAAGAGCAACGTCAGGTCAACGGCAAAAGGCGAATGGGCCAATAGCCGGGCGAATTGGCGTTCGGTCGCCGGCTTTTGCGGCATCAGGTTGACCAGCGCCACCTTCAGCGGCGCTTCATGGGCGGTTACCGCGACACCTTCACCCACCAGGATATCCCGGGCAGGTAGTTCATTCGGAAGAACAATGGGCATGACGCACGCTCGGTTCACAAGAACAGGCGGCTGGGCCCTTATAGAGTGCCCAGCCGCCCGCTTCAATCATCACGCTGCTTTCTTTACGGTCGAGACCGCATCGAGCGCCTGGCTGATATCGCCGATGATGTCGACGACGTCTTCGATACCGACAGCCAACCGCACATAGCCTGGCGTCACGCCGGTCGCTACCTGCTCGTCGGGCGTCAACTGCGAATGTGTCGTCGAAGCCGGGTGGATGGCCAGCGTCCGGGCATCACCGATATTGGCGCAGTGATAGGCAAGCGACAGATTGTCGATGAACTGGCGTCCGGCCTCGACGCCTTCAGCCAGTTCGAACCCGACCAGACCGCCGAAGCCGCCACTCAGGTACGAGCGCGCACGGCGGCGAACTTCGCCTTCCGTGTGACCCGGGTGAATGACACGCGTGACTTCTTTGCGGCCCGCCAGGAAATCGGCAACGACCTGGGCATTGCGGCAATGCTCGCGCATCCTGATCGGCAAGGTCTCCAGACCCTGCAGGAACTGGAAGGCATTGAACGGGCTCATCGGCGCGCCGAGATCACGCTGCAATGTGCACCGCGCTTTGACGATATAGGCAACCGGGCCCATCTCCTTGGTCGCCTCGGTCCAGACAGCACCGTGATAGCTGGGATCGGGCTGGTTCAGCACCGGAAAACGTTTGGCATGACGCTCCCAGTCAAACTTTCCGCCGTCGACAATCAAACCGCCGATCGATGTACCGTGACCGCCGATGTACTTGGTCGCCGAATAGACAATGATGTGGGCGCCATGGTCGAAAGGCCGGCAAATCACGGGCGCGGCCGTGTTATCGACGATAAGCGGCACACCGAGCTCCTCACCGATAGCCGCGACTTCCGCGATCGGGAAAGCCTCAAGCTTGGGATTGGGCAAGGTTTCGGCGAAATAGGCTCTTGTCCGATCGTCGGTGGCCTGGCGGAAAGCTTCCGGATCGGCGGGATCGACAAAACGCACCTCGATACCCAAGGTCGGCAGGGTGTTGGAAAACAGATTCCAGCTGCCGCCGTAGAGGTCGGTCGAGCTGACGATGTTGTCACCCGCCTGGGCGATGTTCAGGATTGAGAACGCGACCGCCGACTGACCGGACGCGGTCGTCATGGCCGCCGCGCCACCTTCCATCGCCGCGATGCGCTGTTCCAGCACATCGCAGGTCGGATTGTGAATGCGCGTGTAGATATTGCCCAACTGCTTCAATGCGAACAGATCGGCGGCGTGTTCGGTGTTGTCGAACGTGAAAGCGGCTGACTGATAGATCGGCACGGTAACGGCGCCGGTGGTTGGATCCGAACTGAATCCATGATGGACGGCAAGTGTTTGGGGATTGGTGGTTTCGTAGTTCATGACTGCTTCCTCATGGTCGATGTTGGTCAAAGAAAGTTATGCCGCGTGCGGCAAGGCCGGCACGCTGACAGCTGAATGGGCGTGCCGGTTGATGTGATGGCTGATGGCTGTCTGAACCAAGGACTTGTGCGTCAGAGGCAACATGTGCCCGGCGCCCTCGATCGTGTGCAGCACCGCGGCTGGTATGGCGCGCGCCAGGCTGGCGGCAACGCTCATCGCCGGCACACGGGACTGATCGCCGCGAATGATCAGGGTCGGCACCTGAAGATCCTCATAGGCCGCTGTGGATCGTGGGTCGTCGAAGACCGCGCTGAACTCCTGGGCAATGTTCTCGATCTGTGTGGCGAGCAATTCCTGGCGTTCACGCGGCAGCAGGTCCCAGGTGCCGCGGCCGTTCCAGTAGTCGATAAAATGCGCCATGCCGGCAAAGTGATCACCACGGCTGAGCGCGGTCACGACCGTTGTCGCAACATCTTCCACTTCATCGAACAGGAAGCGGCGGCCCCGAGCACCGAAGCGCAGAACATTGAAGGCCACGGGCTCGATCAGCGTCAGGCTCTTCACCGTCTGGGGGTACCGCATGGCGTACCACAGGGCGACCGCGCCGCCATAGGAGTGGCCGACCAGATGGATCGGTTCGCGGCAGTCTTCCGAGATCGACGAGACGACTTCGCAATCCGTCGCCAGCGTGCGCGGCGCCGTGCCCGACCATCCGGCACTCTTGCCGTAACCGGGAAAGTCCGGCGCGAACACGCGATAGGCGGAAGCCATGTCGATCATCGCGTCACGCCATTGCGCGCTTGAACTGGCAGAGCTGTGAAGCAGCACGACGGGCCTTCCCGACCCGGTTGATCGAACGGCCACGCTTCTATCATTGGCATTGATGTAACTGACCACCGACATGTTTTCCTCCGGTCTCCATCGCGGGTCATCTCCCGCGCCCCGAACCGGAATATGGCGATGCCCCATTTCGACTGGGTTTCGCCCTTGGCGGGAATTCGTTTCAGTCACGTAACAAACGGATTCGGGACAAAAAAGAGCCGGAACGGTGCCCAGCGGCGACCGTTCCGGCCCATGGTCGATTCGGTAGCGGGTGAGGTTACGCAGCCGTCTCGACGTTTGCGGTGTTTGCGGTAACGCGGGTCTTGAACCAACGCGCCATGGAGCTCTCTGGCTTGCGCGCCGTACGCTCGTTGATCAGCGCTTCTGCGAGGCCCTGGCGTCCGCCGCGGAAAGCGGCCTCGACCAACGTCCAGTCGAGAACGTCGCGCTGGGCGTTGCTGCCACCGAAGCGGCTGGCGATCAGGCGCACCGGACGCAACGACTCGATCACGGCGTCGTAGTCGCCTCTATCGAAGGCCTCGATAGCGCGACACACCGGCAAGCCGACCTCGCGTGTCATTTGGCCGTTCGAGTCGTTGTCGCCGGCCCGTTTGACAAGCGTCGACATGACCTGTTCGGCAGCATCACGGCGACCGGTCGACACAAAGGCCATCATGGCGTGCATGTCATTAAAGGCGTAGTAGCCGTCCTTCGTCGCACCTTTGTAAGTCTCGACGACGTCGGTCCACCGGTCGCCGACATCGTGGCCGGCCAGTTGCAAGCGCCACAGCAACGAGGCGGCATCGACCAGTTCCATCAACACGTCCGAGGCTTCAGGATGGATCGAACGGTCATAGAGGTCGAGCACGCGGCCAAAGTCGCGCTGATCGAGATAGTAGAGCGCCAGGTGCCACCAGTTGTGGAAGGCAAAACCGTTTTCGGGCGACCAGTTGTCGGAGGTCGACTCCAGGAAGTCGATGCCCTCTGAGGTCCGTCCCTGCATCTCGAGGATATGGGCCAGGGCATGGACACCCCATGCGTCACGCGGGTTCATCTCGATCGACGCCTGCGCGGCTCGCTCGGCTTCGCCATAGTGGCCCATTTCTTCCAAACCGAACGCATACATGCCCTGCAGGTAACCCCAGGTCGGCTCATTCGGTGCCCAATGGGGCAACACCCAGGCCACGCGATCACGCAGCATGCGCGACTGACCCAGCAAGAAATCGCACTGATGGGCAAACTGCATGGCGATGGCGTCACGCGGATAGGTGCTCAAGACATCGCCATAGCGTTCGGCCGCGCCGTGGAAATCGCCGGCCAACCACGCCTTGGCGGCGGCCAGATGGCCACGCTCGCGCTCGTTGGCCTGGTCGACGCGTTTCTCGATTTCAGCCACCGACGCCTCAAGCTCCGGCACGGCGGCCTTTTCGCTGGAGATCAGAAACAGACCGGCGCGGAAACAGTGACCCATAACAAAGTCGGGATCGGCGGCCAGTACGTCGTCGATCTCGGCCAGCGGATCGTTGAAGTAGCCCTGAAACAGGGCGAAGGCGCGATCGAGACCCTCAATGGAGGTGCGGTTGGTTGTGGAAACCGGTGCACCACTGAAATCAGTCTGCGGCATGGATATCTCCGTCATCTCGTGTTGTGTCGTGGAAACTCGGTGCGCCGCTCGGTTTCCCCCCAAGCTGGCAGCGTGGAGAACATGTGGTCGGCCTGTTTCATCTCTGTGTCGCGCGGCCGCACCAAGTGTTTCAACCGTGTTTCACGCCGGACGCGACATCGACGGCATGCCTATATCCAGGATCGGGCCGGCGCCTCACGCCGGTGTGAACAGCTCAGTCCCTGGGTGGCAGCATGCCGGACGCCAAGACCCTTAAGGCATACATCAATCTGGTGACGGCCTGTCTGACGGCAGCGGACGATTTGTACCTCGCGACCGCCGATGCCTTAGGTCGCGAGTTGCTGGAGCGCGGTATCGATTTGGAGGAACTGGCCGCGCTCAATCAAGCGGCCCTTGAGCATCTGTTGGGCACGCGCCAGGAGATCAACCCTGCGACAGTCGTCGCAACATGCTCTGACATCCTGCGTCGTTTGTTGGCGGTGTATGACACCGATAGCCGGGAGCGGCGACATGAGCTGGAAGCGGTCGGCCATGAGCTGCGCGAACGCGAAACCTTCCTGCGCAGCGTCATCGATGCGGCGCCAGCGGCCATCAATATCAAGGACCGCGAGGGCCGCTACGTCTTGGTGAACCGCTACTTGTCTGCCATGTTCGGTGTTTCGCCGGAAGATATGATCGGTCGCACCGACGACCAGAAACGTCGGATGCAATACAAGGACCTGAACGGGACCGATGATGACAGCCAGGTCTTGAAGAGCGGCATGGCGGTTCTGAACCGCGAGGGTGAATACCGCATCAATGGTGAGCGTTCCGTCTGGTTCAGTTCGAAGACACCGATCAAGGACGACACCGGCAATGTCAGCCACGTCGCTACGGTCAGCATCGACATCACCGAGCGTATTCTGGCCGAAGAAGAACTGCGTAAGAGCGAACAGCAGTTCCGCAGGATCGTCGAGTCGCACCCGCTGCCGGTGTGGCTGGTCGAAATCGATAGCGGGCGTATACTCTACGAAAGCCCCGCGGCGTCCGAACTTTTGGGTGTCGAGTGGCCGGCAAGAGAACAACGCAACGTCGTCGACTTCTATGCAGACCCCGGCGATCGCGGAGCCTATCTGGCCGAGATCAAGAAGACTGGCGAGGTTCGCGATCTGAAGTTCCAGGTCAAACGGGCCGACGGCGACGTCATCTGGGTTTCCGTCACCAGCCGCCTTCTGCAGACCAATGGACCGCCCGTCGCCATATCCAGCATGGTCGATCTGACCGAACGCCTGGCGTTCGAGGATGAGTTGGAGCGCCAAAAAGAGGTGCTCCACCAGAACGAAAAGTTGAGCGCGATGGGCGAACTCTTGGCCAGTGTCGCCCATGAGTTAAACAACCCGTTGTCGGTGGTCGTCGGGCAGGCGATCCTGTTGGCCGAATCAGCGGCCGACGAACAGATGAAGGACCGTGCCGATCGCATCGGACATGCGGCCGAACGATGCGGACGCATCGTCAAGACGTTCCTGGCCATGGCGCGCCAGCAACCGTCGATCAGCGAACCAATTGACGTCAATCACGCGATCGATGTCGCGTTGGAAGTCTGCGACGATGACCTGAACAGCGCCGACATCAAGATCTCTCGCCACCTGTCACATAAGCTGCCGGCGGTCGCGGCCGACTTCGGCCAGATCAGCCAGGTCATTGCAAACCTGATCATCAATGCCAAACATGCAATGGAAAACCATAGCGATGACCGGGTGCTGAAGCTGACGTCATCCTTCCGGCCGACGACCGGTGACGTGGTCGTGAAGGTCAAGGATAGCGGCCCGGGTATTCCAAGCGAGATACGCAACCGTATCTTTGAACCATTTTTTACCACCAAGGCCACGGGCAAAGGCACCGGTATCGGTTTGGCACTTTGTCATCGTATCATCGAGACCCATGGTGGGCGCATCAAGCTGGACGATGCGTGTAAGGACGGCACGGCGTTTGTTATCAAGCTGCCCTGCCATCACGCCGAGAGGGCGGAACAGTTGACGATGGAAAGCACGACACAAGGCGCGCGCCAGCTTTCGATTCTGGCGATTGACGACGAGGAAGACATGACGGAGCTCGTCGCCGACATCCTGCGATTCGACGGCCATGACGTGGAAACCGCCAACTCCGGCAAACGCGCATTGGAACTCATCGCCCAGAACGACTTCGACGTCATCTTGAGCGACCTGCGCATGCCCGGTCTGGACGGCCCCACATTGTTCCGGCATCTCGAGGAATCGCGGCCAGAGCTGGTGTCGTGCATCGCCTTTATCACCGGCGACACGTTGAGCACCGACATCCATCAGTTCCTCAAGTCGTCAAAGCGTCCCTATCTGGAAAAACCCGCAGGACCTGCGGATATACGTGCCCTGGTCCAGGCGATTGCCGAGCAGCGCGGCACCTAGGCAGACCGACGCCACGCTGCCGACTAGCGGCTGTGACCCGTGAATTGGTCAGAACAATTCACAGATTGGCGTTGCGCCAGGGGCGGCTGGCGGGGCTCAAGATCGCTCGCACAATCTGTGGTCGCAGGCCTTGGCATTTTGCACTTAAGCTGCTGGCGCATAAGGGGGTTTCCGGCCCAAGCAGCACCGTGCTACCAAACTGTCGGGAAGGAAGAGTCTTAATCTGGGGGGATTAGAGCATGTTTAAGGAGTTCAAGGAGTTTGCCATTAAGGGCAACGTGATGGACATGGCCATCGGCATCATTATCGGCGCGGCTTTCACCAGCGTCGTGAAGTCGATGGTCGATGACATCCTGATGCCGATCGTCGGTTACTTTACCGGCGGTGTCGACTTCACCAGCATCTTTACCGTCTTGGGGGACGGCGCGTACGAGTCGCTCGCCGCCGCGCAGGAGGCCGGCGCCGCCACCATCAACTGGGGCGTCTTCATCAACAACTGCATCAGCTTTGTGATCGTTGCCTGGGTCGTGTTCATGTTGGTCAAATCCATGAACGCCGCCAAGCGCAAGGAAGAGGAGGCGCCAGCGGAACCGGCAGCGCCACCGCGCGAAGAGGTTCTGCTGGAGGAGATTCGCGACATTCTCGCGAAGTCCTGATCATCGAGCACACTCAACGTGAAAAGAGCCCGTGCTGACCTACGGGCTCTTTCTTTCTGATGTTTGTCAGGGCGAGGCCTTGGCGGCCGCCTTTTTTTCCTTCTTGCGCGCGCGGTAGTCCTGCCAACGCTGCAAGACGACGTAATAGGACGGCACGAACAGCACCGCCAGGCAGGTCGACGCCAGCATGCCAGTGAAAACGGTGATGCCCAGCGACTTGCGGGCGTTGGCGCCGGCGCCGCTCGCCAGGACCAGAGGAACAACGCCCAGGATAAAGGCGAACGAGGTCATCAGGATTGGCCGGAACCGGGTCTCGGCAGCCTTGACGGCGGCTTCGCGCACGTCGACACCTTGGGCATGCAAATGGCGCGCGACCTCGACAATAAGGATCGCATTCTTGGCCGATAACGCTATCAGCAAGACTAGGCCAATCTGGACGTAAAGGTTGTTGGCGATACCGATCCCCAGCAACACGGCGACGGTGCCCAAAAGCGCCAACGGGACCGCGAACAACACGCTGCCCGGCGTCACCCAGCTCTCGTATTGGCCGGCCAGGACAAAGAACACGAGCGTGACCGCAAGCGCGAAGATGAAATAGGCGGAGTTGCCGACCAGTTGCTCCTGATACGACAAGCCGGTCCACTCGTAGCGCATGTTCGACGGCAGGTTTTCGTCGGCGATCTGCTCCAGGAGCTCGATCGCCTGACCGGAGCTGTAGCCCTGGTTCGCGATGCCGTTGACCTCGGCCGCCGGGTAGAGGTTGTAGAGTGTCACGACGCCCGGGCCCTGGTCCGATTGGATGTCGGCGACCGAGCCGACCGGGACCATGTCGCCGCTTTGGCTGCGCACATAGAACTGTTTGATGTCTTCCGGCTGCAGCCGGTACTGCTGATCGGCTTGAACGAAGATTGAGAAGTTGTGGCCGAACTTGGTGAACTGGCCGACATAGGCCGAGCCAAGATAAGCCTGTAGCGTGTTGAAGAGATCGCCGACGGCAACACCGAACACCTCGGTCTGCTGGCGATTGACGATGACGCTGACCTGGGGCGCCTGGGCGCTGAAGGTCGAAAAGGCGTTGAGGACCTCCGGTTCACTCAGCGCGGCCGCGGCGATGGCGTCAGTCACCTGCTGCAGTTCCTGATAGTCAAAACTGCCATCGGTCATTTCGATCATCATCTCGAAGCCGCCCGACAGACCGATACCGGGAACCGGCGGCGGGATGACGACAAGCGTATGGGCCTCCTGCAGCTCCTTCAGCTTGGCGTTGAGATTATTGTAGATCGATAACAGATCCTCGCCATCGCCACGCTCGCTCCAGTCCTTTAGAACCAGATAGGCAACGCCGGCATTGGCGAGCGAGGCGCTGCTCTCCAGCAACGACATACCGCTGATCGCGACCGCATACTCGACGCCTGGAATGTTGAGCGAGAGATCGGAAATGTCCTTCATCGTCGCTTCCGTGCGCTCCAGCGAGGCGCCATCCGGCAGATAGGCGGCGACGACCACGTAACCTTCGTCCTCGATCGGGATGAAGCCGGTCGGGATGCGTGTCAGGCCAAAGAACGCCAACCCGACAAGGGTGAGCGCGATCAGCGACATTAGGATGCTGTGGTTGACCATACGGCCGATCAAGCGGACATACCAACGCTCGAAGGGGTCGTAGAGCCAGTCAAAGATGCGGAAGACGAAGAACTTTCGTTTCGTCTTTGGCACGGACCTCAGCCACTGGCCGCACTGTGTCGGCTTAAGCGTAATGGCGTTGATCGCGCTGATCAGCGCCGTCGCGGCGATCACCAGGGCAAACTGGCGGAACATTTGGCCTGTGATGCCCGGCATGAAGGCCGCCGGCAGAAAGACGGACATCAGCACCAGCGTGATACCGACGATCGGGCCGAACAGCTGACGCATGGCATCGACCGCGGCCACCTTCGGTTTCTTGTCCTTTTCGATCTCCTGGGTGACGCCTTCAACGACAACGATCGCATCGTCGACCACGATGCCGATCGACAACACCAACGCCAGCAGTGTCAGGATATTGATGCTGAACCCCATCAGCGCCATCGCCGCGAATGCGCCGACAATGGTGATCGGCACGGTTGTCGTCGGCACAAGGGTTGCCCGCCAGTCCTGCAGGAATATGACGATCACAATCAAGACCAGGATCCCGGCCTCGAACAACGTCATATAGACCTCGTCGATCGACTTCTCGACGACGATCGTGGTGTCGAACGGGATGCCGTACTCAAGACCTTCGGGAAAGTCAGCGGACATCCGTTTCATGGTGTCCCTGACTTGCTGGGCGGCATCCAGGGCGTTGGCATCAGGCAGTTGGAAGATCGCCAGGCCCGCCGCAGGCTTGTTGTTCAGGGTAAAAGCCTGGCCATAATTCTCACTGCCCAGCTCGACACGGCCGATGTCGCGAATGCGGGTAACCTGGGCGCCGGCGTCATCGGCTGCCTTGACGATGATCTCCTCGAACTGCTCGACCTCGGTCAGCGCCCCGTTGAGATTGACCGTAATCTGGAAATCCTGGCCTTCCGGCACCGGCGGCATGCCGGTCTGGCCGGCCGAGACCTCCTGGTTCTGCTCCTGGATGGCATTGATGACATCGGCGGGCGTCAAAGAACGGACCAGCATCTCTTCCGGGTTCAGCCAGATCCGCATGCTGTACTCGCCGATGCCAAAGACCAGCACATCGCCGACACCTGTCAGTTTGGCGAGTTCGTCGTGCAGGTTGATCGTGGCGTAGTTGCTCAGGAAGAGCGCATCGAACTCATCGTTCTTCGATGTCAGCGTCACGATCTGCAGGATCGATGTTGACTTCTTCTCAGTTACGACACCTTGCTCCTGCACCGCGCTGGGCAGGCTGGCGAGTGCGGCCGATACCCGGTTCTGCACCAGAACCTGGGCTTCGTCGGGATCGGTGCCGACCTCGAACGTCACGACGAGCGCATAGCGACCGTCATTTGTCGCGGTCGACTCCATATAGAGCAGGTCCTGAATGCCGTTGACCTTTTGCTCTATCGGCAAGGCCACCGTCTCGACCACGATCTTGGCGTTGGCGCCCGGGTAATAGGCGGTAACCTGAATGGTCGGCGGCGTGATCGGCGGGTACTGGCCAACCGGCAAGGTGAAGATGCAAACACCGCCAATCAGGAGAATGACCAGCGCGATAACGTTCGAAAGAACGGGCCGCTCAATGAAGAACTTTGACAGCATGACCGGCTCGGTGACCTATTGGGTTTCGCTTGTGGCCGACGTGGCCTGTTGCTCCTGCGGCGCGACCTTTGCACCGACCTTGGCATTGACCAAGCCGTTGACGACCACGCGGTCATCCGCGCTAATGCCACTGGTGATCGCACGCAAACTGCCTTCCAGGGGCCCGGTCTCGACGGCCTTTCGCTGCACCACGTCATCGCTGCTGACAACCAGCACGAACCGACCCTGCTGATCCTCGCCGACTGCTAGATTGGGCACCATAAGTGTGGGCTTCGGTTGGCTGATCGGGATACGCACACGCACGAAAAGGCCAGGGAACAACAAGCGGTCATAGTTGGGGAACACGCCGCGCATCTGGATCGTGCCTGTTGAGGCGTCGACCGTGCTGCTGACGAAGTCCAGTGTTCCCTCGTGGGGGTAACCGGTTTCGTTGCTCAGACCAATATAGACGGGCGCAAAGCCGACGCCGGGAATCACCTCGTCGGTTTCCTGTCGCACCATCTCGCGGACCCTCAGAGCATCGCGTTCATTCAAGTTGAAATTGACATAGATCGGCTGCAGGCGATCCAAGGTGGCGATCACAGTGGGACTGCCGGAAGCGCCCACGAGATTGCCCGGATCGACCAGACGCGGTCCGATCCGCCCGCTAAACGGCGCACTGACAATGGTGTAGCCCAGATTGATCTCCGACAACCGCACCTGGGCCGCCGCCTGATCGCGCTGGGACTGCGCGTTCTCAAGTGATGCAACGGAGGTAGCGTTTTCGGCCAGCATCGCACGCTGACGCTCAAGCTCCTGCTCGGCGCTTCGATAGGCCGCCAGGTTAAGCAACAGGTTCTGCTCGTACTGATCGGGCTCGATCGTGAACAGCAACTGCCCTTCCTCAACGAACGAACCGTCTTCGAAGTAAACCTGCTCAAGATACCCCTCGACACGCGCGACAAGATCGACCGACTGCGATGCGGCGACGGTGCCGGTGAAGGTAATGGCATCGGCGATGTCCATGGTCGTCGGGTAAGCCACCGTGACCTTGGGCAGGTCCTGTTGGCTTTGCGACTGATCCTGAGCCGCCAACGGCAACGACATCAGCCAGATACCGGCGCCGGCGATGAGCAGAACCAAGAGGCTCTTCATCCACAAACCCGAATGTTTGGCGTTACGACTGATCATCAGCCCTACCCTACTCAACGTCACTTGACTGAAGATTGGGATCGTTCACCTCGTCAATCATGCCACCCCAATCCGTTCGCTGCTCCATCTCATCAACCACGCCTTGCGATACAAAACCTGTCGCCTCGCGCACCTGCCAGCCGCCCCCAAGCGCGCGGTAGATGGCGACGACACTCAGTAGCTCATTGCCTCTCGCCACGACCAACGAGTCTTCGACCGCCAATTGGGCATCCGCGGCATTCAGCACCGTCGTGTAGTCGGTCTCGCCCGATTTGTACTGGACCATCGACAGTTCCGTCGACCTGCCGGCCGCACCGACTGCCTCGGCCAAGACGGCTGCGGCATCCTTCGACGTCGATAACGAGGCCAAACCCTCTTCCACTTCCTGCTGCGCGGTCAAAACAACGTTTTGATAGTTCAGGACCGATTGCTGGAACGCGGCATCTTGAACCCTGACCTGATTGATCAGCCGGCCGTAGTTGAAGATGGGAAACACAAACGACGCGCCCGCGTTCAACGCCCGACTGTCCCAGCGGAAGATATCGGTCAGCGATGAGTTCAAGACATTGCTGGAGCCAAAGCCGAACGAGCCGCCCAGCGAGAACGAAGGATAGAGCGCGGCCTCGGCGACACCGATGGCGGCCGATTGGGCGGCGGCGGCGGCCTCGGCCTCGCGAATATCCGGGCGCCGGCGCAGCAGATCGCGCGGTATCCCAACACCAACCACGTCGGGCACCTGCGGCAATCGTTCGACTGGCGCCAGATACGCATCGATCGCATTGGGAGTGACGCCCAACTGGACAGCCAAGGCGTACTTAGCCTGGGCCAGGCTGTTCTCGAACTCCGGAATTTGCGCCTGGGTCTGCGCCAGCTGCGTCTCTGCTTGTAGGACGTCGAGCTGGCTCGTCTCGCCATACTTGAAACGAACCTCGGCGATTCTCAGGTTCTCTTCCTGGGTCACCACGTTGGACCAGGCGACCACAAGTCGCTCCTGAAGCACGCGTATGTTGATGTAGGAGTTCGCGACGTCGGCGGTCAGCGACACCAGGGCGTCGTCGTAAGCCGCGATCGACGACTCAAGCGCTGCCTGATCGGACTCGATGGCGCGCCTGAACTTGCCCCAGAAATCGATCTCCCAGGCCACCTGGAGCGCGACCTGGTCGATTGCCAGGTTCTGTTCGGGGAAGTTGAACCGCCGGAACGTATCGTCATCCAGACGGGCATACTCCACCTTGCCGCGGATTTCCTGCTGCTGGGGATAGATCTGCCCTTGCGCGATACCAAGCTGCGCGCGCGCCTGCAACACGGCGACGCCCGCGGCCTGCAGGGTCGGGTTGTTGCTTTGCGCAACTTCGATCAACTGGGTCAGAACCGGATCGTTGAACGTCGTCCACCACCGCGGATCGGGGTCCGCTCCCTGCCCCACCACCAACGGCGCCGGCTCGGTCCACTCCGCTTCGACCGCCGCCTGTGGCTCGACAAAGTCGGGGCCCACCGGTGCGCACGCGGCGAGTACGGCACCCGCTGCCAATACCGCCAACAGGCAGCGCCCAAGCGCACGCCGGACGGCAACGATCACGTGGCTATCTGTCACGATGT
This sequence comes from Pseudomonadota bacterium, assembly GCA_039028155.1. NCBI lineage: Bacteria > Pseudomonadati > Pseudomonadota > Pseudomonadota bacterium. The sequence goes on along the minus strand of JBCCIS010000010.1, from coordinate 10,863 downwards.
CACCACCGAACGCGCCGACATGCGCCGTCGGAGCCCGCCAGGTATTGGCTTGGCCGGTATGTCGGCAACGTAAGGAGGCATGCTCGCATAGATCCTGCCGCATCAGTCTTACCGCACAGTGTGCAACAAAGTGTCGCGGTGATCCATAAAACTCAACGATTTGAATATGTTGCTGACGATCTTAAGGATCAGCCAGCAGATCGGCGACGGTGCTGCGGACCTGACCCGGCAGAAAGGGTTTGGTGAGGTAAGGACGCCCGGTCTTGGTCAGAAACGCGTCGGTTGGCTGGCTCAAGAGGTCGCCGGTGACAAAAATCAGACGATCCAGCAGATGGGGCACCCGGCGTTCCATCTCCGCATAGACCGCTTTGCCATCCAGATCGGGCATCCAGAGGTCGCAAATGATGAGGTCATAGTCGCCGGTTTCCAGACGGTCCAACGCCTCGCGGCCATCGGCGGCGCCATCTATCCTTAAATCCAGCGATTGCAGAATATCGCCCAAGAGATCGCGGATATCGGCTTCATCGTCGATGATCAGGACGCGTTTGCCACGGATCGCTTCCGACGGCACATCAGCGATGGGTTCGACACTGCCGGAACCCCACTGGTACGGCAGCTTGACACAGAACCGCGCGCCGCCCTCCGCCGCATCCTCGACACTGATCGTCCCGCCATGGGCGACCACCATGCCATGGCAGACGGCAAGTCCGACGCCGGTGCCAACGCCCGTCGGCTTTGTCGTGAAGAAGGGATCGAAAATGCGTGTCTTGATCGCGTCGGGCACGCCGTTGCCGGAGTCCGAGACCGCCAGCTCAACCGCCTTCGACACCGCGTCGAGCCGAGTCTCAACGGCGATCACCTTGGGATCGTTAGTCTCCTCCATGGCTTGCATGGCGTTGATCAAGAGATTGACGATGACCTGGTTAAGCTGATCGGGATCGCCGACAACATCAGGCAGGCCGGGCGAGAGATTGATGTCGACCCGGATGTTGTTGAGGCTTAACTGATGGCCCATCAGCTCCAGCGCGTGGTCGACAAGCTGGTTGACCTGCACCGGCCGGCGTGACGCCGGTGTGTCGCGCGCCATCGCCAGAAACGTCTTGATAATCCTCGCGCACCGTTCGGCGGCGCCCAGGATTGTGGCCGCCCGCTTACCCAGTTCGGTGTCGGCGGCATCGCTTTCCATCAACGCGGCGTGGCCCAGGACCACCTGAAGTGGATTGTTCAGCTCGTGCGCGACACCGGCGAGAAGCATGCCCAGCGCTGAGAGTTTTTCGCTTTGATAGAGTGCCTCGCGCTGGCGTTCGACCTCTTGTTCGGCGCGCACGCGGTCCGACACGTCCGTATAGGTGACGATGAAGCTGCCATCTCCGAGCCGGTCGCGCCGCGCTTCAATCGTGCGCTCGCCAATCTCCAGCTGGTGGTACTCCTGGCCGCTGACAAAGAAGTAACTCTCGATCCGCTCGGCAACCAGCTCGGCGATGTCCCGCCCTTCCTCGCGTTCTTTGGGATAGAGAAAACCGCGGCGAATGCGGTCCTCGATCAGATCGGCGACGGGCGTGCCCGGTGTGCTGAACTCCAGCGGACAGTCGAGCAGGTCGTGAAAACCCTGATTGGTCAGGATGACCTCAAGATCCGGTGACAGGACCAGCACGCCTTGGGCGACATTCGACAGAACCGCCGAAAGGTGCTTCGTGCGCTCAGCAAGTTCATCGTTCAGCCGCGCCTCTTGGTCTTTAAGCGCGAACTCGACCCGCTTGCGTTCGGTGATGTCGGTACGCACCGACACAAAGCCGCCGGAGTCCAGACGTTGCTCCTTGACCAGGTCCCAGCGCCCGTTCGGCCATGTGTCTTCCGAAAGCGCCAGCTTCGCCCGACGCCTCAAGTTGATGAACTCCTGAATCCAGGTATCGGTGTCCGTCTCGTGAAACGTCGGGTCGGTAACCGCACCTTGCTCGACACTGGTGCGCACCAAATCGACCATGGACTCGCCGACAATGTCGTCTTGGGCCGGCAGATAGGGAAAGACCTCGTGAAAACGCTGGTTGGTCAGCACGACGCGCTCGTCGGCGTCGTACAGCACAAAACTGTCGGAGAGATTGTCGATCGCCTCGCGCAACAGCACCTCGCGCGCGCCGGCCTGCACCAAATCGCTGGCGTCGACCAATGTCATGATGGTGGCATCGGATCCGCCGAAGGAAACCTTGGACTCGCTCACCTCCAACCACCGGGCCTCACCGTTCGCACTGGTGAAGCCGATTGTCTGCGGTGCGAGTGGGCTGCCGTTCTGTGCCGCGATGTGCCGTTCCAGGAGATCAGGCAGTCCGTCAGCGGTCACGAAACGCAACAACGTCGGCTCGTCCACCACTGCCTGGTTCCCCTCCAGGCCGAGCATGGTTCGCGCCGCGCGGTTCATGAACAGCGGGCGGAAGTAGCTGTGAACGACGACGCCGTTGGCAATTGAATCAAGCACCGGCCCGATGGCCGCAACGTCGTCATGGGTGGGTCTGTTGGCTGCGCCAGCCGCTGGATCAATGACAACATTCAACGAACCGACGCCGTCGATCGCCACGATCGCCATTCCGCCGGCTGGTTTTTCCGGCCCCTCGCCGTCTTGCCGATAGGCGTGATTGGCATAGGCGACATCGCCATCGTCCGGCCCGTTCCGAACCGCCACCGGATCGCGACTGTCGTCAAAGACAGCGGCAAACAAGACCTGGAGTGCCTTATCCATGGTTCACGCGCGGCACCATGTCACGCCGGCAACCCAGCAAGACGGTAGCCTTCCAGAACGTGTTCCAACTCGGCGGCGTTGCGGAAGGGTTGGGTTGCCCCCCACTTGGCCGAGGAGAAGTCCGGAAAGGCGCTCATAAAGCGCTCTACAACAGACCGTGCTTCATCCATGCGTCCCAACCGTGCGAGCGCGGCGGCCAGTATGCGCAGCGGCTCGGCAATATCGCGCAGCTTGCTGAGTTCTTCGGCCGCGCCCTCGTAATCGCCCATGCAATAGAGCGCGAACCCCAGGTGCCAAACATACCACTCCGGATAGTGAGGGTTGAGCCGCTTGGCCGTGCGGACACTTTCGACACCTTTTTCGGGCTCGCCGTTAAACGTGTAGGCTTCCTGAATCAGACAAAGCGCGTCGGCTTCGTTGGGGTTCAACTCCAGCGCGCGGTGCAGTGACTGAAGAGCAATCGCGCGCCGGCCGGCATACAGACTGACCATGCCGAGCGCCATATGGGCCAGCGAGTTGTTTGGGCCGGTCTCAATCGCGCGATCCGCGGCCGTGTATCCACGGATCAGGCTCTCCCGTGCGTTCTCCAGGTGATACAGGAAGGAGTCGGTGTAGTAGTAGACGGCGAGCCAAGCATGGGCATCGCAGAGATCGGGGTCAATCGCGATCGCGCGCTCCAATGACTCCTTGGCATCCTCACGTCCCTGGGCGCGCAGAATGTTCTGGCGCCCCCGCACAACCCACTCATAGGCCGACAGGTCATTGGGCCGTACGGCGGGTTGCGGCTGCAGTTTCCCGGTACCCAGCGCCTGCGACAGTGCCTCGGCGATATGGCGAACCACATCGTCCTGCACGGCAAAGATATCTTCGACATTGCGGTCATAGCGTTCGGCCCACAGATGATGCCCGGTCTCGGCCTCGATGAGCTGGGCGGTGATACGAACGCGATCTCCGGCGCGCCGGACGCTGCCCTCGACCAAGTGCCGCACGCCGAGCTCGGTTCCGATCCGCCGCGCGTCGATGGATTGGTTCTTGTAAGCAAAGCTTGAGTGACGCGCGATGACGAAGAGACCGGGAATGTGGGCGAGTTCGGTAATCAGGTCTTCCGTGACGCCATCGCAAAAGTAGGCGTGATCAGCCCCGTCGCTCATATCGTCGAAGGGCAAGACCGCAATCGACAAGGGCGGCCGTTCTTCCGCGTCATCCGCAACATCTCGTCGTTGCCACGTCGCTCGATCGGGGTGCAGCAAGTAGATCTGGACCGGCCGCGAATGGTTCTTCAGCTGCACCATGCCGCCATCGCGAAAGTTCAGATCGGTCTGGTGACCAATCGCGTCGCGAACCCGTTGCGAGACGCACAGGCCGCCGGCGGGTGCTTTCGCCTCCAGCCGCACGGCCACATTGACCCCTTCGCCATAGATATCGCCGGCATCGTTCAGCACGTCGCCCAGGTCGATACCGATGCGATAGGCGAAACTCGTCTCGTCGTGGTTCTCACCGCGCGAGGCTAGAGTTTGTTGTATCGCGTGTGCGCATTCGACCGCATCCAAGACGCTTGCAAAAATGGCCAAGAGCCCGTCACCGGTCGTCTTGAAGACCCGGCCGTTGTGGGTGGCAATCGCAGGCGCGAAGACGTTGTCGCGATGGTTTGAGATCTGTCGATGCGCGGCGCCCGTGTCGCGCTCCATGGCGCCGGAAAAGCCAACCGCATCAAGCGCCAGAATGGCCGCCAGCCCCCTGGAGACATCCCGCGAACGATCGGCAGGCTGATTTGGCGTCGCCTCGGTCATGGATGCAGTCTGCCGCAGCAATCCGGCACTCACAACCGCGGCTGGACGGTCCTATCCGCCCGTCTCCTTCTTGTAGTCCTCATAGTAGCTATCCAGGACTTCGCGGGTAAACCCGCCGATGGCCGCATAGTCAGCCTCGGTCAGGTTGGCGAGCGAAACACGGGCTGACGCATCGACGACCTCGAACCCCTTGCCCGGCAACAGGACAACGCCCGTCTTGTCGGCCAGCCGGAACAAGAAGTCCGTACCCTTGTTGCCGTTCGTGAACCAGGCCGCGAAGTCTGACCCATAGAGTTGCCCCGCCAGCTGCTGCAGGTCGATAAGGCTGTAGTAGTCGACCTCGTTGGGGCCGCGCACAGGCTCGATACCGATGTGGAGGCACAGGGTACGATAGCGGTCACGGATCAGGTGTTTGGCCGCGTCCTTGTATCGGTGATCGCGGTCCATCAGCCCGTGCAGCGCAAAGAGACTCATTTGAAGCTGCTGTGGGGTCGAGAGGCCGGCGGTGTGGTTCAGCGCGACGGCACGGCTGTCGGCAACCAGCCGGTCGATGAAGCGAATATCGCGAGGCGTTGTCGTCAAGCTGGAATACCGCGTGTCGAGACCGACCTTCACGTCCTCTGGCAACGCGCCGAGCGCATCATCAAATACGTTGTCATCGTGCAACGCCATCGCACCCAAGCGCCAGCCCGTGGCACCGAAGTACTTCGAGAACGAATAGACCAAAAGCGTATTGCGCGGGCAGACAGCGAACAACGAAACAAAGTCGTCTGCGAAGGTGCCGTAAACATCATCGGTGATGATCATGAGATCATCCCGCTTGTCATCGACAAGGTCGGCCAGCGCCGCGAGTGTCTCATCGGCCATTTTGGTCGACGGCGGGTTGCTGGGATTGACGACACAAAGCACCTTTATCGCCGGGTCCATCAGCTTCTCCAACTCAGAGGTCGGGATCTGCCAATCAGACGCCTCGTCCATGCGCACGTCGATGACCGCCATGTCGTAGTCGGGCAAAGGCGGAATTTCGAGATAGGGCGAGAAAATCGGTGTCCCCAGGGCAATCTTGTCGCCGAGGTGTATCAGACCGTTGACCCTGAGTGTCTGGAACACGTAGGTCATGGCCGCCGTGCCGCCTTCCGTCGCGAACAGTGAAAAACTGCCGCCACGTGGTCGTGATCCATACATTTCCTCAGCCAAGTAGGCCTTCACGATCTTCTCACTGTTCACCAGCATGCGCGGCGGCACCGGGTAGTTGCAGCCTAGGAAAGCGGCGACCATCTCGAGCAGGAATTCGTCGCGGGCAATGCCAAGCTGATCCTTCACGTACGTCATCGCGGCCTGAACAAAACCGACGCCTGGCGCGTCGGCATGGCTCTGGGCATAGATCTCGAAGCGATCGACAATACCGTCGCGTTCGGGCAAACCGCCGAAGCCGCTGTTGAGATAGGCGTAGGAACGCTCGGCCTCGTGCATGGCGAACTCGCCCAGACGCAGGAAGGCGCGGCGCGGCAAGGTCGCCAAGAAGTTCGGGTTGCCGCGCCCCGCGTTCAGCATCATGTGGTCGGCGCTCGACGAGGCGATGTCGATCAGTTTGTCTTTCAGCTCAAACGGGCTGAGGTCCGCCAAACTGCTGAGGTCCTGCTTCGTCATGGGATCTCTCCAATAAATCCTGTGCCCTCGGTTACGCCACTCTTCCTCAAGACGGCGGGTTCACATCGATGATCCCGACGATGATCGGCCCCCACAGTGTCAGGAACACGTTGGCGACGGCGTAGGTGACCGTGAAGGCAACCACAGGCGTCGCGTTGCCCGCCTTGTCGAGCAAAGCGGCAAAACCCGGGTTGGCGCTGCGGCCACCGACCATGCATGCCAGCGCCTCGATCGGGTTGCGGATCCGCAACAGATAGTACGAAATGTAGAACGTGATGATGGTGGGGATGATGGTGACGGCGACGCCGAGCAGGAAAAGCGTGATACCGCTCTGCTGAATCGTGACAAGCGCTTGCGGTCCAGCGGTCAGGCCGACCACCCCGACAAAGACTGCCAGCCCGAAGTCGCGCAGGAAGTTCGAGGCGCCGGTCGGTAATGCCGCGAAGTGTGGGTGCACGCTACGCAACCAGCCAAACAACAGGCCCGACAGCAAACAGCCGCCGCCGGTCCCGATAGTGACGGGTATGCCGGCGATCTTGAACTGAACCAGACCGAGCAGGATGCCAAGCGTCATGCCGACGCCAAAGAAGATGAAGTCGGTTACGGCGGCCGCGGTAATCTTGTAACCGACTTGCGCCTGCAGCCGGTCAAGCGCCTTCGGCCGGCCAGTGAAGGTGAGTTCGTCACCCCGCTTCAGTTCCAGCTTCGGCAACAGCGGCAGTTCCCGTCCCATCCGTCTGACCGCCATCAGGAACGTGCCGCGCCAGGCGTCGTCGTCGACGGAGTCGCGGAAGTCCTGCAGATGGCGGCCCACTAGCTTCCGATTGGTCAGGATGACGTCGCGGTTCTCCTCGACCAGTTGGAAATCGCCTGGCGCGACGACCTCCGGGCCAATGTAGGCGGCGGCCTTTTCAACCTCCGCCACCCTGCCGGTAACGGCCACCGTATCGCCCGCCTGGACGACCGTGTCATCGGCGGCGTCCAGGGTCTTTCCGTCCCGGGTGACGGTCTCGATGACGAGGTCGGGATGGTCCTTGTCGATCGCCAGCGCTGTCTTGCCGGCGGCCTGGTGGTCGGGGGCGACCTCGAAGACCCGCGTGACGACCGAACGCACCGCGTTGAACTGACCGGGCTCCAGCTCCGCCTTGCCGCCCGACATTTCCTTGGCAAGCTTCAGCGCCTCGGCGCGGATGTCCCACTTCATCACTGTCGGGAAGAACCAGGAGACCAAGATGATCGGCCCCAGCGAGCCAAAGATGTAACAGACCGCATAACCAACCGCGACGTTGGTCTCCATTTGCTTGATTAGCTCAGGCGAAACATCAAGCCGGGCGATCGCGTCACCGGCCGTGCCGATAATGGCCGATTGGGTCAGGCCACCGGCCGCCAAACCCGCCGCCATGCCACGATCCAGATCGAACAGCCAGGCGGCGGCAAGCACGGTCAGCAGCCCCATAAAACACATGATGAAGGCAGAGACGAGCTGGTTGAGCGAGCGAAGGTTCAGCGCATGGAAGAACTGGGGACCGCCCTGGTATCCGACGGCATAGATAAAGAGCGCGAAGAAGATCGTCTTGATGGAGCTGTCGATCTTGACGTCAAACTGGCCGATGGCGACGCCGACCAGCAGGGTACCGGCGATACCGCCCAACACGAACCGCCCGACCTTGAACTTGCCGACGAAGTAACCCAGCGCCACGGTCACAAAGAGTGCCGCCAAGGGCGCGGCATCAAAAAACGTGTCGATCAACTCCATGCTCGCGTCACCCCCCATGGCCCGATCCGGATGGACACAGCAGCAGGGCTAGTGCAGTGCAAAACCCAATTCAACAACTATCCGCCGCCCTCACCTTCTCCACTCAACATCTGCTCGGCCCGAGGCGTGGGGCGATAAAGCGCCCACGCCTGACCGGAAAGTCCCCAGGGTCGTGTCACCCACACCAGTTCATAGGCCACCCGTCCGCCTGCGCGATCGACCCACTGCGCCAACGGAAAATCTCCGATCTGGTGGCGGTCTTCCTGCACATACCATGTCAGCGGCATACTCGAGTCGTCGTTGATATAGATCAGGTCATCGCTATGGCCGGCCTTCCGCGCAAAGTATCCGGTCATCATGGCCAGACGATAATCCTGACTGCCACCGACCCTGACCGGGTAGTCGGCATCAGGCACCGCCATCATCTGCGCGACGGCGGTACCGTACGCGCCGCGCCCGTCGTTGAAGAAACTCCGCAGCAACATGACCTGCCCGCCGATGTAAGCCACGACAAGCAATACGGCGAGCCCACGCATCGCATGGCCTCGATTGACCAGCCAACCGAGCAGACGAGCAAACGCCAGAAGCGCGAACAGGGCGGAAAGCAGGAAGTAACGCGGCTGCGGGTAATGCACGAGGTCGGCCAAGATCAGTACCAGCGGAACAACGAAGATGATGGCACTGTCGAACACGAGCCGCGGCGAACGCGGTGCCACGACAATCGCGAACGCCGCCAGCACGACAAAGACAACGAGCGATAAGGCATAGGGAAACGGCATCCCGGTTCCGATGGAGTAACCCGCCAGTGCTCCCGCACTCTCGACAACATCAGTCGGTTCGCTATTGCCGTAGATACCGAACATCAGAAAGTAGAGGGCATAACCAACTGCCACGACACCTGGCGCCAGGAAAAGCGAGACAAGCTGGCCTAAGGGAACACGACGGCCACTGAGACCAACACGTCCGGATGCCAGCGCCATCAAGCCAAGCGCCGCCAATGCCAGCACGAACATCAGGTGCGACAACACACCGACCGTCGCGCAAAGTGCAAACCACAGCCTAGCGGACGGGCTTTCCGTATCGAGCCAGCGTTCCAGTGCCCACAACGCGCCAATCGCCATGGTCAGCATGAGCGCGTAGCCGCGCGCTTCGCCACTGTAGTGTATCAACGGATAACTCATGGCGACCAACATCGCGGCGAAGACGGCCTCAATACCGCTGCGTTGCAGCGCTAGACCAGCCGCCAATACGACAGCGAGCGATCCGGCAACGACCGACAGTGCGCGATAGACGACAGCCGCCGGTTCAGAGCCCGAAATGCCTCGCACGACCGCCATATAGATCGTGTTAACGGGATGCGTGTTGTCGTGACCGGCGAGAACCAGGATCGCAGCGTCATCGCGCGACTGGGCGTACCAGTCGAGGATGTAGAGACTCCAGATTTCGTCGATGGAAAGATCGCCAAGCGCACTCACAACCCTCAGCGCGCAGCCGACCACCAGGATTACGGCAAGAATGACCCATAACGTCAGACCTTGCCCTCTTGCCGCCTGATCAGGCGAAACCGTCGATGGTGTCGTCACGCGATCATCCCTTATGAGCGACGTGAGAGGTCAGCCTTTGGTTACTTCTGCTCGCGTTGGCGTTGGCCGAAGGAGGTCTCCCAGCTTTCCTTGGTAAAGCCGTCCACGATGTCCTCAAGCTTGTTCATGTCTTTGCCGACAGCCGGGCGCTCACTGATCTCGGCGAACCAGCGTTTGACGTTTGGGAAGTTGTCGATGTCCTGGTTCTGGCGCTTGTAGAGCCGGCACCACGGGAAGATCGCCATGTCGGCGATCGTGTAATCGTCCGCGGCGACGTATTTGTGCTCGCTCAACTGCTTGTCGAGCACGCCATAAAGGCGCGAGGCTTCGTTGGTGTAGCGCTCTTGCGCATAGGGCAACACGACGGCGCCGTCAGGGCGCATCGGTGCATAGGCATTGAAGTGATGGGCCTGGCCCAGCATCGGGCCGAAGCCGCCCATCTGCCAGAACAGCCATTGCAACGTGTCCCAACGCTTGCGCGGTTCCTCGAGCAGGAACTGGCCGGTCTTCTCGGCGAGATAGAGCAGAATGGCACCCGACTCGAAGACAGCCATGGGTTTGCCATCGGGGCCATCTGTATCCAGGATCGCCGGTATCTTGTTGTTGGGGCTGACTTTCAGGAACGCCGGATCGAACTGGTCGCCCTTGTCGATGTCGATCCAGGTCTCGCGATACTCGAGACCGGTCTCCTCCAGCATAATGTGGATCTTCTGGCCGTTCGGCGTCGCCGCCGTATAGAGGTCGATCATGGTGCAGGGTTCCTCGTCTGGACATGCAGCGGCGCGGGTCGCAGCAACTTAATCGCCTGCGAACCGCCCGCCAATCACTATGCCATGCAACCCGCTAACGCCCCCTGAGCCTGGGATCGAGGGCGTCGCGCAGCCCGTCGCCGATGTAGTTGACGCTGAGCACCGTGAGCGAGATGGCTAGTCCGGGCCAGATCACGCGTTCCGGTGTGATCGTCATGAAGTTGGCACCGTCAAACAGCAGCCGGCCCCAGGTCGGGAAGTCCGGCGGGAAACCGAGACCCAGAAACGACAGCGCGGACTCTGTGATGATCGCGTTGGCGACACCCAGCGTCGCCGAAACCATGATCGGGCTCAGCACGTTGGGCAGGATATGCCGGGAAATGATGCGCCGGTTCCGCGTGCCGATGCTGCGCGCGGCCAAGACGAACTCCTGCTGTTTGATGGCCAGGACATCGCCCCTGACGATGCGCGCGGTTTGCATCCAACTGGTGATGCCGATAACCGCCACCATCAAGATAAAGATGCCGGTCTCCGGCCCGAAACTGGTGCGCAAGGTGTCGCGGAACAACAGAATGATGACGAGCAGCAGCGGCAGGATCGG